>CAYUYI010000492.1:0-2033 GCA_964448995.1 uncultured Propionivibrio sp.
GCGAGTTGGCGCGATGTTTTTCCGACTGGTGCGAGCATCCCGGGGAGGCGCCGGTCATGGTCCGTGCGCCGGCAAGCGGAAAGCACTTGCGTGCGAGGTTTGTGGCCACCGACAGTTCGGATCGCGATGTCCTGGTCTTTCTTGAAGATATGGGGCGCCTGCAGGAGCAAGCGCGCCAACTCAAGCTCGCGGCGCTCGGACGCCTGACGGCCAGCATCGCCCATGAAATCCGCAATCCCCTTTCAGCGATTCGCCATGCCGGCGAATTAATGAGCGAAAGCGATAACGACCCGACAGGGGCACGCCTGCTGCGTATCGTCATTGATAACACGCAGCGTGTCGAGCGGATCGTCAGTGATGTCTTGTCGGTTGGCCGGCGTGACCGTTCGCACCGAGAATTGATCGATTTGCGGCAGACCTTGCCACTGTTTCTCGAGGAATATGTACTGAAAGAAGCCGTCGCCGCAGGCGTGATCAAGCTGGAGATCACGGGCGAAGGGCGGCTGTTCTTTGATCGCTCGCACCTGCATCAGATTCTCTGGAATCTGTTGGGGAATGCGCTGCGCCATTCCCAAAAACGCGAAGGGAGTATCCGGTTATGCGTGCAGGACGGTGTGCGTGCCGGCTGGGTCGATGTCCACGTCATGGATGACGGAGAGGGCGTCGACGAGAGCCATCGCGAGCAGATTTTTGAACCGTTTTTTACGACGCACAGTCGCGGTACCGGTCTCGGACTGTATATTGCTCGCGAGTTGAGCGAGGCGAACGGTGCTCGCTTGGCGTTGCTTGAGAGTGTCTCAGGCGCGGATTTTTGTCTCTTCGGGAGGTCGGTCGAGTGTCAGTAGGGAAAACGGAACGGCGGGGGCGCGACGAGTCGGTACGTGTGTTGGTCGTCGATGACGAAGCCGATATCCGCGAGCTTCTGGATTTGACGTTGGCGCGGATGGGTTTGCCGGCCGATTGCGCGGGGACGGTGGCCGAAGCCCGGGGATTCCTGGAGCGTGAACGCTACGGGTTGTGCCTGACCGACATGCGCCTGCCGGATGGCGATGGACTGGAGATCGTGCGGCTGATTGGCGCCGAGTACGGGGCGACGCCCGTGGCCGTCATTACGGCTTTCGGTAGTACCGATAACGCCGTGGCTGCATTGAAAGCCGGTGCCTTCGATTATCTGGCGAAACCGGTTGCGCTGGATCAGTTGCGTACCCTGATTAAATCGGCGCTCAGCTTGCCGAAGGTGATTGGGGGCAAAGAGCGCACCGGCGAACCGGGCGATCCCAGCCGGCAATTCGTCGGCGGTTCGGCAGCGATCATTGCCGTGCGCGAGATGGTCGAGAAGCTCGCGCGCAGTCAGGCCCCGGTCTACATTTCCGGCGAGTCGGGAACCGGCAAGGAGCTCGCGGCCCGTCTGATTCATGGGCAAAGCGCGCGGCATGCAGCGCCGTTCGTGCCGGTGAATTGCGGAGCGATTCCCGAAAGCTTGATGGAAAGCGAGTTCTTCGGATATCGCAAGGGGGCGTTTACCGGTGCTGACAGTGATCGCGACGGGTTCTTTCAGACGGCGAACGGCGGCACGCTGTTTCTTGACGAAGTGGCCGATCTGCCGCTGGCCATGCAGGTGAAATTGCTGCGTGCCATTCAGGAGAAAAAGGTGCGCAAGGTGGGCAGCGCTACCGAGGAGGCAGTTGATGTGCGAATCATCTCGGCCACGCACCGAAAACTCAAGGAGTGTGTCGATGCCGGTTCATTCCGTCAGGATCTGTATTACCGCCTTAATGTCATTGAGTTGAAAATGCCGGCATTGCGCGAGCGTCAGGAAGATGTGCCAGCGCTGATCGATGCGGCGATGGCGCGTCTGTGCGGAGAGCAACCGCCGCTTCTGGCGAATGAGGCCCTGGAGGCTTTGGCCGCGTACTCCTATCCGGGCAACGTGCGGGAGCTGGAAAATATTCTCGAGCGGGCAACGGCATTATGTACCGACAATCGCATCGCGCTGGTCGATCTGCAGTTGGCGGCGCACGATGGCGCAGAAC
>CAYUYI010000493.1:0-2029 GCA_964448995.1 uncultured Propionivibrio sp.
GGAATTGCGCAGCATCGGCGGGAAATGTTGACCGACCGTTTGCAGCACCGTGTCGCCGACCTGATGCCCGTAGGTGTCGTTGATCTTCTTGAAGTGGTCGATGTCCATCATCAGCACCGACAAGGGGCCGCCGTAGCGATGCCGCCGGTCCAGCTCGCGCTCGGCCATCTCGATGAAATGGCGCCGGTTCGGCAAACCCGTCAGCATGTCGGTCTGCGCCAGCTGGATGAGTTTGTCTTCCGCACGTTTGCGCTCGGTCACATCATGCACCAGTGAAAAGAGCATCGTCCGCCCTTCGTAATCAATCGGGCTCAGATGCACTTCGACATCGCGCAGTTCGCCGTTGGCCAGCCGATGCACCAGCAGGAGCGCATCCCGCTCGGCCTGCATGGCACGCGTCGATTCGGCCTCGAATTGTGCGGAAGGGGTGTCGTTGATATCGCTCAACGACTTGCCGATCAACTGTTCGTACGGATAACCATAGAAAGCGATTGCGGCCCGATTGGCTTCCGCGATGCAGCCGGTTTGAGGATCGACCAGGAGCATGACCAACGAGTTCTTGGCAAAGAAATCCCGGAAATTCTGCAAGTTCCGCCGCAATGCCTCCTCGGCCCGCTTGCGCGCCGAAATGTCGGAGAACATGCAGGCCACCTGCCCGGGCGCCGGACGGAACACGCGAACTTCGACGGTGGAATCGGAACGCGGCGACCGGAACTCGAACGTTTCCGGCACACCGCTTTCGGCCACGCGGCTCATCGGGCCTGTCCACGCGAGATGGTCTGAAAATATGTCGCTGACGCGCCGACCGATGATGTCATCGCCAACCAGTCCGGTCAGGCGATCGAACATCGGATTGGCCGATAGCCACACGAAATTACACGGCTTGCCGGCGGCATCCGTTTCCACCGCATGCAGGACGAAAGCGTCGGACATTCCCTCGAAGAGCATCCGGTAACGCGATTCGCTTTCCCGCAAATCGCTGCCGCGTTTTTCGATGACCTCCATCAATCGGTTGAAGCTGCCGATCAGCGAGCCGATCTCGTCTTTCCGCGCCGACGGCAACAGGCAGAGCGGCTGCTCGCTATCGGACATTTCCGCCAGCAAACGCGTGGTGTCGGACAAGGGCTTCAGTTGCGCCCACAGCAACCACCACAACAGCCCGGCCAGCATCACACCGACCAGCGAGGTTTCGATCAGCACCCGGCGCTGAACGGCACGCACCGGGGCAAAGGCATCCTTGGCCAGGACCACCGACACCACATACCACCCCGCTGTGGGCACCCCTTTCGCCGCCACCAGTTCTTCCTCGCCTTGTGGCTTGATCAGCACCCCGCTGCCTTCGTAGCCATCGACAAAACTGTCGATCAGCGGCACGGCGCCCCGCGGCGGCAGCGGCTCGCCAACCCGGGCGCGGTCGCTGGCCGCGATGACGGTTCGGATGTCGGGCGACACGACCAGATACGTCGCCTCAGTCATGGCCACCTCTCGCATCACTTCCTCGACCATCCCGTCGGCACTGAGTTCGACCCTGCCCGCCAGCGCCCCCAGCACGCGCCCGCGCGGGTCGGTGATCGGCACGGCGATGCTGAATAGATAGTGCTGCGACGTGGCGTCCCGGGTGACGCGCCCCACCACGGCCTGCCGCGCACGCATGGTGTCCGCCATCAGTTGGACGACCGCCGGATCCGCCGCCCCTTTCGTCGACAGCATGATCATCGGCAAGCGCGCGTCGGTGGCGAAACGCCCGATGGACAAGCCCGCCGAAAACGCCTCCTCGCTATCGGAGTGGACGTGCCGCTCGATGACCTGACGCAAGGCCTTGCGATCGCTCAGGCCCGCACTGAGATCCATTTCGCTGACAACCTGCCGGAGAATTTCGATGCGGTCGCGGATTTCGTCCTCGACGCGGGCTGCCACCAGCGTGGCCATCGCCTGTTGCTGGCGACCGATGAAGCGTTTCATCTCCTCGCGCTGGCTGTTGCCCGTGTAGAACGCCAGCGACCAGAAAGCCAGCAGGATGCCGCCGAGC
>CAYUYI010000494.1:0-2029 GCA_964448995.1 uncultured Propionivibrio sp.
GCGCGTGTCGCCAAGGGCGGCGCGGCACTTGACTGGACAAGCACTTTTCTCGATGTCGCCGCGGACGCCGGATTGCCGCCAGACGATCGCTGAGCCGACGGAACGATCCGCTTCGCAGGGCGGACCGTTCCAGGAGAGATGCAGTCACTGATTGCCGTCAGGTGATGGCGATCAGCGACAGTCATCAACGGTCAGCGCGGCAGGATCGTTCTCAGGTAATCCCGGTTCATGGCGCAGACGGTAAGCCCGTCGCCGCCATAGTGTTCGCACAGGAACGCGCTTTGATAACCGCAAGCGATGGCTTTCTGGATTGCTACGCGGTAGTTGATGATGCCAAGCGCCAGCGAGGTCGGATAGGAGAGGATCAGCCCCTTTTCCGGATCCTCAATGCGCATGTAGTTCTTGACGTGCCAGTACTTGGCATATGGCGCGACTTTTTCGATCATGCTGAGCCAGTGTTCGACCGGGCGATGCAAGCGGACGAGATTGCCAATGTCGGCATTGATGCCGACGGCTGGCACGTCAATATCATTGACAAAGCGCACGGCGCCATCTGCTGTGCCGATATAGGTATCCTCATACATTTCGAGCGAAACTTCGATGCCGTATTCCTCGGCGTGCTTGCCAAGCTCGCGGATACGGGTGACCGCATCCTGGTAGGATTCCGGGTCTTCCGGGTTTTTGACGCCGTCGGCCGTCCAGAACCACAGTCGCTGCTTTTGCGCCTCGGTGAATGGCCCGAAAAGACCAAAACACACGGCTTCGGCACCGATCTCGGCGGCAGTGTCGATAACCCGATGGCAGTAGGCAAGATAATCATCGCCATGGACGGGGTCGATCGGGCTGCGTCGAGAAGTGGAGATCGCCGGTACCGTCAGCCCGAGCGATTTCACCAGAAACTGAAACTCGCGCAGGCGACTTTTGGGCAAGTCGGCCACGCGTAGCCAACTGTCAGTCGGATCGAGTTCCGTAAAGCCGGCATCGACTACCTGCTGCAGGGCTTCTGCCCACTGGTCAACCGACTGCTCCTGCACCAGCGAACCGTCAGGCAGTATTCCCGGAAAATTGATCATCGCCGCGGCGATCGGCCAGTTTTCGCGGTTCCATCTGGGCTTTGTAGCATGCATGAAGTTTTCTCCGATACTCAAATTTTGATGCCTTGATCTTCGATGTAGGCCCGGATGATCGATTCGACATCGGCATCGGCGGAAAATCCCATCTGCAACGCACGTGCGTTATGGAATCGGGCGGGCCAGGAGCGGACGAGTTGATCGATGCGCGCTTCAGGCTTGATCTCGATCAGGTCAGCGACCTTGTCGCCGGCGATGCGGCGCAAGGTATCGATCATTTCGCCCACTACGGCGGTGCACCCCGGCAAATTGACGACGCGTTTGACCCCCCAGGCCGAAGACGGAAGGTCGAAAGCATGAATCAGCGAGGCGATGACTTTGCGCGGGGACAGTAGCCAGATCATGGCGTCGCGCTCGACCGGGCAGATTGCCGGAACACCGGATAGCGGTTCGCGGATGATGCCGCTGGCGAATGACGATGCTGCCAAGTTGGGTTTGCCCGGCCGGACCGAGATGGTCGGCAGGCGAAGCGAGCGCCCGTCGATATAGCCTTTGCGCGAATAATCGGTGACCAGATATTCGCAGATGACTTTTTGGGCACCATAGGATCCTTGCGGATTCGGGGTGGTGCCATCATCCAGAATTTCAGGCAAATCACCGCCGAACACCGCGACCGAACTGGTGAACACAAAGCGTGGCGGTGAAGCCTGCTTGCGGCAGGCTTCAAGCAAACCACGCGTGCCATTGAGATTCACCTTGTAGCCCAAATCGAAATCGGCTTCGGCCCCGCCGCTGACGACCGAGGCCAGATGAAAGACGGCTTGCGTATCGCCGCCCAAGGTGGCTTCGACCAGTGCCTTGTCGTTCAGATCGCCGGTGACGCACTGCAGTCGTGTATCGACGTCGTCGGGAAACGCCATGTCGAACAGGATGATCTGCGAAATCGGCAACTGGCGGCC
>CAYUYI010000495.1:0-2010 GCA_964448995.1 uncultured Propionivibrio sp.
TCGCTGACCTGAATTGAGGACATGGTTTTTGTCGGGAATTTGAAAAACAGGGCTGGCATCTTACCCTGCCGGCCGCTGGCCGTAAAACCGCCGGTGCTAAACCTCAGGGGTTCCGGTGTATCCTCGCGCCATGAAAAAAAAGACTGATCAACGTCATTCGGCGACCCGGCCCTTCGCAACCCTGACGCCGGATTCGCTGCTTGATGCGCTCGAAAGCATCGGCCTTGCCCCCGACGGCCGCTTGTTGGCCCTGAACAGTTACGAAAATCGGGTGTATCAGATCGGCATGGAGGCTGGGGCGCCACTGGTGGCGAAATTCTATCGGCCCGGGCGCTGGTCGGATGCGGCGATCCTGGAGGAACACGCCTTCACCACCGAACTGGCGGCGCGGGAACTGCCGGTCGTGCCGCCAATGAACATTGCGGGGGCGACACTGCATCACGCCGGGGATCTGCGCTTTGCCGTTTTTCCCCGTCAAGGTGGGCGTCCGCCGGAGTTCGATAGCGGGAAAACGCTGGAATGGATGGGGCGTTTTATCGGGCGGATCCACGCTGTTGGCGCACTCCGACCATTTGCTGCGCGACCCGATATCGGTATCACCAGCTTTGGCGAGGCGTCGCGTGACTTTCTGCGACGCAGCGGATTTTTGCCACCGGATCTGGCGGATGTCTATTTCGGCGTGGTCGATCAGGCACTGGACGCCGCGCGGCGCTGCTACGAGCGGGCCGGCCGTGTGAGCACCCTGCGGCTGCATGGTGATTGCCATGCGGGCAATGTGTTGTGGGTCGAAGGCGAAGGTGGCGGGCCGTTCTTTGTGGACTTTGACGATGCTCGCATGGGCCCGGCGATCCAGGATTTGTGGATGTTGCTCTCCGGGGAGCGTCATGACCAGATTCGGCAACTCGCCGACGTGCTGGCGGGCTATGAGGACTTTTGCGACTTCGATACGCGCGAACTGCATCTCGTCGAAGCGTTGCGCACCTTGCGCCTGATTCACTATGCCGCGTGGCTGGCAAGGCGTTGGGATGATCCGGCGTTTCCGGTTGCTTTCCCGTGGTTCGCCTCTCCGCGTTACTGGCAGGATCGTATCCTCGAATTACGGGAGCAGATCGCCCTGATGGATGAGCCGCCACTTTGGTCGGCTTGATGTCTTGTTTGTAAGCCAGTCTCCACGCCGATTACAGCGTTATCACTGAACCTTCGTCGGTAATCAGCGGTGATGGGTTCGGCGAGTGGTCGGTATGGATGACCACCGCCTGCGTTCAGTGTCCGCTTATGGCATCGGGAAGTCGGCGCACAGAGCGTGGGTCTCTTCGGCAATCGCTGCGATGGCGTGCTCGTCCAGTTGCGAATCGACCACGCGCGCGATCCAGTGGCCAATCTGACGGAATTCAGCCTCGCGGAAACCGCGCGTGGTCATTGACGGCGACCCGAGGCGCAGACCGGAGGGGTTCTGCGGCGGCTGATCGTCCCATGGTACCGCGTTGTAATTGGTCACCAGTCCGGCGCGGTCGAGCGCGGCGGCGAGCGGCTTGCCGGCGATGCCTTTGTTGCGCAGGTCGATCAGTACCAGGTGGTTGTCGGTACCGCCGCTGACCAGCTCGAACCCTTGTTCCTTGAGCACTTCGGCCAGCGCGCGGGCGTTGGCGACGCATTGCGCGGCGTAGTCCGAAAACTCGGGGCGCTGGGCTTCGTGCAGCGTCGCGGCGATGGCGGCGGTGATGGCGTTGTGCGGTCCGCCCTGCAGGCCGGGAAAGACGGCCTTGTCGATCTTTGCCGCATGTTCGGCGCGGCAGAGGATCATCGCGCCGCGCGGCCCACGCAGCGATTTGTGCGTGGTGGTGGTGACGACGTCCGCGTAAGGCACGGGCGAGGGGTGCGCGCCGCCGGCGACGAGACCGGCGAAGTGCGCCATGTCGACCATCAGGATCGCGCCGATCTCGTCGGCGATCTGACGGAAGGCTGCGAAATCGAGTTGGCGCGGATAGGCCGAATGGCCGGCGATCAGCA
>CAYUYI010000496.1:0-2002 GCA_964448995.1 uncultured Propionivibrio sp.
GTGCAATGGCCCGGCATTCACACCGTGATGCTGACCTGCATTATTGTCGCCATGCCCAGCGTCGGCGCAGCGACCCATCGCGGGATCGCGCGGATCGTCGGCTGCGCGCTCGGCAGCCTTGTCGCGCTGATCTGCACCGTTTTCATTATTCCCCATCTCGAAAGTATCGTCGGCTTCCTGCTGTTGACCTTGCCTATCATTGCCGCCGGCGCCTGGATTGCATCGGGATCGCCCCGCACCAGCTACGTTGGCGTGCAGTTCGTCTTTGCCTACGCGCTCGCACAACTGGGCCAGTTTGCTCCGACGACGGATCTCACGGAGATACGCGACCGAATGATCGGCATCCTGATTGGCGTGGCCGTGTCAGTTGCGGTGTCCACGCTGGTTTGGCCGGAACGCGAAGGCGAAGCCTTGCGCGTGAAGCTGGGCAAACTGTTGCGCGCCATCGCCGATCTGGCACGTGCCGGAGATACTGCCACGCAAGGCGCCGAACAGCGCGGCCAGATTGATACGGCCAGACTGAAGTGCTTGTCATTGCTCGCGGCAAACCGCGAGACGGAGGCGCGCGTCGCGCTTGAGCCGGGACGCCGTCAGACCGTCGGCTGGAGCGATCGGGATATTGCGGGTTGGATGGCGCAGATGGAAGAAATACTTTTCTCCAGCCATTGGCTCCAGGTAACGCTACTGCATTCCACACCGCGCCTGTCCGAATCTGTGGCAAAAGCATTGACTGTGTTTTGCAACAGCCTTGCCGCGCAACTCGAATGGACCGCGAGCCACTTCGATCGAACACCGACAGACGACCCCGGGGATAGCCTGACGCAAGCTCTTGCGACATTGAACAGTTGCCATCAGGACGCGGAACCGAATCAGGGTGCATGGCTTGACGAAATAGTGTCCGCCGCAAATGGACTTGGCGAGCGGATTGGCTGTTTGGGCAGGATGACGGGCAAGGTGGTGGCATGAGCAGCGAACATAAGATGAATCGTAACGCGGGGAATCGATCTGCGATGAGAAAGCAGCTATTGCTGTCGGCTGCAGCGTTGATGCTGCTGTCCGTCGGAGGGTGTGCGTTGATGCGCGAGGACACTGAGCCACTAAACCAGATCGCCGTCGAACAGATTCGCTTGATGCGCGAGATTGGGGTGCCGCAAGACACTTGGCCGTCCGCACTATGGTGGCAGCACTTTGGCGACCGACAACTCGACGCCCTCATTGAGCGGGCACTCAAGGACTCGCCGACGATGGCGGTCTTTGCGGCACGCGTTGAAGCCAGTCGCGCCCAGGCCAGGCTGGTCGATGCGTCGCATGGCTTGCTGGTGGGCTTGATCGCTGCGCTGGATCGGACGAACGTGTCGGAACACGGCTTTCTCGGCCCCTTTGCCCACACCAATCCGGCGCTTGGCACCACCGGTCCCTGGTACACCGGAGGGACCGTAGGTCTTGGCGCTGAATATTCGGTCGATCTCTGGGGCAAGCACCGGGCGCAGTTCGATGCCGCGCTCGGGGCGCATCGCGCACGGCAAGCCGAGGCGGCCGAAGCCGGGCTTCGTCTCTCCGCGCAAATCGCCCATGTCTATTACGACATCCAGACGACGTATTCCGTACTGAATCTGCTTGAGCAGGCTCGCGACATCGAGCAAGAAGCCGTCGACGCGCACGGCGCGCGCGTGGCGCACGGCCTTGAACCACAGACACAGGCCGAACTCGCACTCACGCACCGGCTCGAACTCGATCAACAGATCAATTCCGCAAAGACCCGAGTCGCCACGTTGCACGAAATGCTGCGCGCCTTAATCGGATCCGGGCCTGACGAATTGGGAGCCATGTCCCCCTTGCCGCTGCCCGCCAGTGCGGGCGGCGTCCCGTCTTCTCTGGGTTTCGAATTGCTCGCACGTCGACCCGATCTCCAGGCGATGCGCTGGTATATACAAGCATCTCTCGATCAGGTCGAAGCGGCCAAGGCGGCGTTCTACCCGAGTTTCGATATCCGGGCGTTTGC
>CAYUYI010000497.1:0-2002 GCA_964448995.1 uncultured Propionivibrio sp.
CCGGGCTCAAGTTCGAGGTGGTCGAAAGCGTGCCGACGCATGAGGACATCAAGCTCGGCAAGCCGTCACGCGATCGCTTGATTGCGAACTTCCAGCAAAACATCCGCAATTGTGCGGCCGTCGGCGTCAAGGTGATCTGCTATAACTTCATGCCAGTGTTTGACTGGACGCGAACCGAGATGGCCAAAGTGTTGCCGGACGGTTCGACGACGCTGTCGTTCGATGCGGCGGAAGTTGCGAAGATTGACCCGGAAAAAGGCATTTCATTGCCGGGCTGGGATGCCAGTTACAAGCCGGAAGAACTGAAGGCGTTGCTCGAAGAATATAAGACGGTTGATGAGCAGAGACTGTGGGCCAATTTGGAATATTTCCTAAAAGCCATCATTCCTGTCGCCGAGGCGGTTGGCGTCAAGATGGCGATGCATCCGGACGATCCGCCTCGCCCGATTTTCGGGTTGCCACGCATCATGAAGAACCGAGATGACTATGCGCGCCTCCTGGATGTGGTCGATTCTCCGTCCAACGGCATCACGTTGTGTTCGGGCTCGCTCGGCGCCGATCTGTGCAACAGCGTCGAATCGATGGTTCGCGAATTCGGGGCGAAAAAACGGATTCACTTTGGGCACCTGCGCAACGTCAAGGTCGAGGCCGACGGCAGCTTCTACGAGTCAACCCACCGTTCGTGCGACGGATCGCTCGACATGGCCGCGATCGTCAAGGCCTACTACGATACCGGCTTTGACGGCTACTGGCGTCCGGACCACGGCCGCATGATCTGGGGCGAAACCGGTAAACCGGGCTACGGTCTTTATGACCGCGCGTTGGGCGCCGTCTATCTCAATGGTTTGTGGGAGGCTGTGAGCAAGTATTCCCGCGCCTGATGCAAGGCAAAAACTGCCGTACGGGGCGAGCGCAAGGCTCGCCCTTTTTTCGGTGGTTTGTATTTGCCGTGAGCGACGGTGTTTCTATCCGCCCAGTTCTTCCGAGATCCGGCGTGCTGTCATCATGACCTTTTCGGCCAGCGCTTTTTCACCGATGTCTCGGAGTTTTGCCGTGGTCAAGGATACGGAAACCGAATACGGCATGCGCCCCGTGACATCGAATATCGGGGCCGCGACGCAGCAGATCCCCAATTCGTTTTCTTCGCGATCCACCGCGTAGCCGCACTGGCCGATTTCCAGCAACTCCTTTTTCATGGCCTTCAGGTCGGTGATCGTGTGTTGCGTGAGTTGCATGATCTCGTCGAGGTGCGATGTCCAGTACTCGTCAATTTTTCCCTTGAAATTGTGGGCAAGGAAGAGCTTGCCCATCGCCGAGCAGTAAAGCGAGAGCTGCTGCCCGATGTAGGCGCGCGTGCGGATCATGCCGCGCGTCGGATCGAGCTTGTAGATCATGATGGCGCGTCGGTCTTCCATGCACGACAGATTCACTGTTTCGCCGGATTCGATATTCAGCGCTTCCAAATGTTTGTCTGAGACGTGGATGACGTTCAGCGACGACAGCGCTTTTTGTCCGACGGCTACGCACTTGGTCGTCAGGCGGTAACTGCCGTGCGTCGGTGCAGGCGTGACGTAACCAGCGCTCTGCAAACCCTGCAACAACCGGTGCGTCGTGCTTTTGCTCATGCCGGTTTCCTCGGCGAGTTTTGCCAGCGGGCAGCCATTCGCGTAGTTGCTGAGTAATTCCATGAGTTGAAGTCCACGCAATAGGCTTTGGGTGCCGGACGGGCTGTCGGATTCGGTTCTGGTTGTCATGGGAGATTGCTTTTCAGTCGTAGGTGAGTGTGACGTGGTGATCCGTGCGGACCGTTATTGAGCTTCCCGCCAGAGGCTTCAAATTACTGCTTGGTCTGGTCTGGCGTGTGAAATTTTTCGGTAACTGTCTTGACAGTTTTGGTGGGAATCAATATTCTACATTTCGGAATAGTATTCTAATATGTAGAATATAGTGTTTCGCAATTTAATCCGTGTCAACTGCTGCTTCAATTGATGTGTCTTCTCGA
>CAYUYI010000498.1:0-1985 GCA_964448995.1 uncultured Propionivibrio sp.
TACACATAGAGGCACACTCTTTCCCTACACGACGCTCTTCCGATCTTGTTCCTCAAAGCGATGTTGCAAGGCCAGGCGTTTTGTGGGCTGGATCAGCCCCGCGCCTGGTTGTTCCAGGTGGCCCGCCATCTGTTGATCGATCGTCTGCGCCTGAGTCGCGAGCAGGTACCGCTGCCGGATGACCTGCTCGCCGATCCCGATCCTATCCCTCCGCCGGTGGATCTGCTCAGCCACTGTCTGCCGCGCGTGCTGAGCGAACTGGCGCCCGAGGACCGGGAAGCCATCACGCTCTGCGATATCCAGGGGATGAGCCAGAAGGATTATGCCCGGCGTCTCGGGCTCTCCCTGCCGGCGGCGAAGTCGCGAGTGCAACGGGCGCGCCAGCGCCTGCGTTCGCATATGGCGGAGGTCTGCCAGGTCCGCTTTGACGAGGACGGCAAGGTGTGCTGTTTTGTGCCGCGTCCTGGGCTTCCCCCAAGCTCCTAAGTAGAGGTTGGGGGAAGGCCGACGTAAGGGACTTCCGGCGATCAGGAATGGCGCTCGTCGTGCGAGGCTTCGACGAGTTCGTGCAGGATGCCGCATTCACCCGCCGTAAGGTTGTCCGTGCACCGGGCGCGCAGCGTCTTGAGTTGTTTTTCGAGGGCCCGAAGGCTGTTGAGCCGCTTTCTGACGCGTGCGAGCTGGTCGTCGATCAGGCGGTTGATGTCGCCGCAGTTCGTTTCCGGATGGGCCACGAAATCGAGCAGGCGCTTGATGTCATTCAGGGGAATGTCCAGTGCGCGGCAGTGCCGGATGAAGGCCAGACACTCGACGTGTCGCTCGCCATAGGCCCGGTAGCCGTTGCCCTGACGGGGCGGGACGGGCATCAGCCCGGCTTTTTCGTAATAACGCACGGTGTCAATCTCTGTGCCGGTCCGTCGCGCCAGTTCGCCAATCTGCATGTCGATCTCCAGAAGAATCGAAGAATGATATGGCCTTGACTCTGGAGTGGCTCCATAGTTTCAAATCAAGGTTTAGTCTTTGAGGGAGGCATCATGGCCGGGTGTTGTGCAGGAAGTTGTGCATCGGGTTCGAACGCGGTCAATCCGCGTTATAGAAAGGCGTTGTGGATTGCACTGGTCATCAACGCGCTGATGTTTCTGGTGGAGATCGTCGGCGGATTGAAGTCCGGTTCGGTGTCCCTTCTCGCCGACGCCGTTGATTTCGCTGGCGATGCGGCCAACTATGGCCTGTCTCTCGCGGTGCTTTCTCTCGGGGCTTTGTGGCGCGCACGTGCGGCGCTGGTCAAGGGGTTTTCGATGGGTGGCTACGGCCTGTTCGTCTTGGGGAAAGCGGCATGGGTCGCCTTGTCCGGTCAGCCCCCGGAACCCTTTACGATGGGCGCGATTGCGCTGGTGGCGCTGGTGGCCAATCTTAGCGTGGCGCTGATGCTCTACGCCTTCCGCGACGGCGATGCCAATATGCGCTCGGTCTGGCTGTGCAGTCGCAACGATGCCATCGTGAACGTGGCCATCGCCTTCGCGGCGCTGGGTGTTTTCGGGACGGGAACGGCCTGGCCCGATCTGCTGGTCGCCGTCATCATCGCTGCGCTGGCGCTTTCTGCGTCGGTGAGCGTGGTACGCCAGGCGCGCGGCGAAATTGTCGCCGAATCAGCGACTCGTTCGTCCGGTCATTTCCCGTCATAGTTATTTCGGCTATCTGATTCTTCGCCTGCATCCTTTTTCGCCTTGTTCGTCTACAGCGACAAGGACTGTCGTTTGATTGTTGAATAAGGAGCGTTTTACCGTGTCTGTCGAGTCATCAAGTCTTTCTTCCGCTGGTATTGGCCGCTGGCTGGCTGTCATTGTTGCCGCCGCCAGCCTGTGGGTTCTTGCCTACACCCAATTAACCGCCTTTGCCGATGCCGTCATCGCCGCTTTCGGGCTAACGCGTGCCACGCATCTGGGCGAGGCCGTGCATTTCTTCTTCTACGACACGCCGAAAGT
>CAYUYI010000499.1:0-1975 GCA_964448995.1 uncultured Propionivibrio sp.
CCGAAGTGGTGTGTGTCATCGGCCCGTCAGGATCGGGCAAGAGCACCTTCCTGCGTTGTCTGAACGGCCTCGAAGAGGCCTCCGGCGGGCGCGTGCTGGTGCGCGGTGTCTCGGTGCACGACAACGCGACCGATGTTGATGCGCTGCGCTCGGAGATCGGCATGGTCTTCCAGCGTTTCAATCTGTTCCCGCACAAGACGGTGCTGGAAAACATCACACTGGCACCAACCAAGGTGCGTGGCATGGACGAGACGGCCGCTCGAGAGCGGGCGCATGATCTGTTGGTCAAGGTCGGCTTGCTCGACAAGATCGACGCCTACCCCAACCAGTTGTCCGGGGGGCAGCAGCAGCGAGTAGCGATTGCGCGCGCATTGGCGATGCAACCGGCGATCATGCTGTTCGACGAACCGACCTCGGCGCTCGATCCGGAAATGGTCGGCGAGGTGCTCAGCGTCATGCAGACGCTGGCCGAAGAAGGCATGACCATGGTCGTGGTATCGCACGAAATGGGCTTCGCGCGCCGCGTTGCCGACCGTGTGCTGTTCATGGACGAGGGGGCCATTGTCGAGGCCGGAACACCGGCTGAAATTTTCGATGCACCGCGGGAAGCGCGCACGCGGCAGTTCCTGAGCAACATCCTCTAGACGGCCAAATCACCGCCGATCGGAATGTCCTGCTTCAAAAAGCTGGATCTTGACAGGCATTCCGGCGCGCTCACCCGGTCAGCACATTTGTGACCGGGTTCTGCAATTTCCGGCCGTTGCCGGAATGCCGAACGACAATGTGCTCGGCAAGTTCCTCGTCCGTTCGTCAATCGGCCTGTAAGCCAATAGGCACGCGGCTTTCCGCTTGGTCGATTATCCGGCAGACGGTGCCGTGTCGGGCAGTCCTGCGATCGATGGGTTGTTGACCAGTCCGACCGCCGCGCCGCGGCGGGCGCGTTGGCCAAGGTGCTTCTCATCCGACAGGATTTCCTTCGCCTTGTTGCGGAACACGCCTTTGATACAGACCGCCGATCCTTTGACCGGGATCGCCGCCTTGAGTGTTTCCTTGCCTTTCAATCCGATGATCTGCACGCCTTTGCCGCCCGAGAGTTTCTTCATCTGGTCGATTGAAAAAACGAGCAGGCGTCCATCATCGGAGAGGGCCGCGAGGTGGTCGGCGCCTGCAACTTTTGCCGGCGGCAGAATGGTCGACCCATCCTCCAGTGTCAGAAAAGCCTTGCCGGCCTTCTGGCGAGAAAGCAGGTCGGCGTAGGTGCAGATGAAGCCGTAGCCGGACGACTTGGCGATGAGGAACTCGTCTTCCGGCTTGGCGACGAGCACATGCGCGATCTTGCTGTTGCCCATGTCGACGAATGAGGGCAGCGGCGCGCCCATGCCGCGACCGTCAGGCAATGCGGCGATCGGCACGGTGAAGGCGCGGCCTTCGTTCGACAGGATGACCAGCGAATCGACGGAACGGCATTCGACATTGACGCCGGGTCCGTCACCATCCTTGTAGGCAACGGCCGAGAGATCAAGGTTGTGGCCTTGGCGCACGCGCGCCCAGCCTTTGTCGGAAACAATCAACGTCACGGGTTCGTCGGCGACGGCCGCCACTTCCGAGCGTGAAGCCATCGTCGCCGCTTCGATCAGCGTACGCCGTGCGTCGCCGTGTTTGGCGGCGTCGGCCTTGATTTCCTTGATGACCAGTCGGCGCATCAGCGTGTCGCTGGCCAGCAGCTTTTCCAGCTCTTCCTTCTCGCCACGCAGCTTGGCGAGTTCCTGCTCGATCTTGATGCCTTCGAGGCGGGCCAGTTGGCGCAAGCGGATTTCGAGAATGTCGTCAGCCTGGCGTTCGGAGAGGGCGAAGCGAGCGATCAGCGCTGGTTTCGGCTCGTCCGATTCGCGGATGAGGCGGATCACTTCGTCGATATTCAGGAAGACGATGTGCCGGCCTTCGAGAATGTGGATGCGGTCGTTGGCCTTGGCCA
>CAYUYI010000500.1:0-1969 GCA_964448995.1 uncultured Propionivibrio sp.
TGACGCAGTTCGTGAACCGCCATCCGAAGGGCTTCGACATGCCGATCGGCGAGCGTGGCGAATCGCTCTCGGGTGGCCAACGGCAGGAAGTGGCGATTGCGCGCGCAGTCCTGATGGAGCCACCCGTACTGATTTTCGACGAGCCGACCAGCGCGATGGATTTCGCCACCGAGTACGGTTTCAAGGAACGGCTACGGCAATTCGCCGCGCACAAGACGCTGATCATCGTGACGCACCGCAATAGCCTGATTGATCTGGCGACGCGGGTCATCGTCGTCGATGGCGGACGCATCGTCGCTGACGGACCGCGCGAGCAGGTACTCGCCGCACTGCAATCGGGACGGGTGATGAGGGTGGCGCAATGAACCGGCGCCTGATCGCCGCGGGAGTCCGCATCATCGACTGGCTGGAGCGTATCCGGCTGCGCGTGCAACCGTCGATCGACGCTTGGGTCGAGCGTGTCGGCGTGGCACGCAAGCAGGCAGAACAGCAGGGATTCGAGGCTGATGCGGATTTTGCCATCCTGCAGCAGGAGCCGCTGCGTGCGCGCGTGCTGCTGCGCACCATCGGTATCGCGGTCGCGCTCGGCATCATGTGGTCAGCCGTCAGTCGCATCGATGAGGTGACGCGCGGCGACGGCAAGGTCATCCCGTCGCGCCAGCTGCAAGTACTGCAGAGCCTGGACGGTGGCGTCGTTTCGGAAATCCTGGTCAAGGAAGGCGATGTCGTCGAAGCCGATCAGATCCTGCTGCGCATCGACCAGACCCGCTTCGAGTCGTCGGTGCGCGAGAACCGCGCACAATACACGGCGCTGGTGGCCAAGGCCGCGCGGCTCAAGGCGCTGATGGAAAATTCCGCCTTCAGCGTCCCCGCCGATGTCGTGAAGGACGATCCCAAAACAGTGGCCGACGAACGTCGCCTCTACGAATCGCGCCGAACCGAGTTGGAGACAACAACGTCGATCGCGCGCCAGCAGTTGGCGCAGCGGCAACAGGAACTGGTCGAGACACGCGCCAAGTACGAGCAGGCCGCCAAGGCGTACGACATTTCTTCGCGCGAACTGGCGGTGACGAAGCCGCTGATCACCTCGGGCGCGGTATCCGAAGTCGAGCTGCTGCGCCTGGAACGTGACGTTGCCCGCTTCCGTGGTGAGCGTGACATGGCTTCGGCGCAGATCTCCCGCATCCAGGCGGCGATCAGCGAGGCCAACCACAAGCTGGATGAGGTCGGCATTGCCTTCCGCAACGAATCGGGCAAGGAGCTGGCCGAAACCACGGCCAAGCTCAACGCCCTGGCCGAAACCGGCGTCGGGCTGTCCGACAAGGTGACGCGCTCGGTGTTGCGCGCACCGGTCCGTGGCACCGTCAAGCGGCTGCTGATCAATACCGTCGGCGGCGTCGTCCAGCCGGGCAAGGATGTCGTCGAGATCGTACCGCTGGAAGACAACCTGTTGCTCGAGGCGCGTGTGCTTCCGCGCGACATTGCGTTCCTGCGGCCCGGCCAGAAGGCCGTGGTGAAATTCACGGCCTACGATTTCTCGATCTACGGCGGCCTCGAAGGCAAACTCGAACACATCGGCGCCGACTCGGTCGTCGACGAGAAAGGCAACGCCTATTACGTCGTGCGCGTCCGCACCAACCAGCCGAGCCTGGGCAAGAATCTGCCGATCATCCCTGGCATGGTGGTCGAGGTGGATATCGTCACCGGCGAAAAAAGCGTGCTCTCGTATCTGCTCAAGCCGGTCCTGCGGGCCAAGGCCAGGGCGCTGTCCGAACGCTGACATGCGGCATGGCTTCCTCTCCATCGATGCGCGTTGCCGGGATACCTGGCGCGAGGCCTTCCTGGCGCTATTGCCGGGCCAACTGACGCACGCGTGCCCCGAAGCCGAGTTGTTGTGGCTGCTGTTGCCGCGCGGCGCCCGGGTTGAGGCGGTGATTGCCGATGCGCTGCCGGTCATCGCCGGTCGGCC
>CAYUYI010000501.1:0-1968 GCA_964448995.1 uncultured Propionivibrio sp.
CGGTGCTCGGCCTGCAGGCCGGCAACACCACGCACGGCCATCGTTTTGAAGCCCGCATTGATCCGATCGTCCTGCGTGACGCCGACAGCTACGCGCCACAGCTCAAGGACGACGGCGCCGTCATCGCCAGCTTCGCCGAGCGCCGCGCCGAAATTGCCCGCCAGCTCGCAGAAGCCGCCGCCAAGGCCGGCGCCCAGCCGATCGACGACGACGCCCTGCTCGATGAGGTCACCGCGCTCGTCGAACGCCCCAACGTGCTGATCGGCCAGTTTGAAAAGGAATTCCTTGCCGTACCGCAGGAATGCCTGATCCTGACGATGAAGGCCAATCAGAAATACTTCCCGCTGCTCGACGCCAACGGCAAGCTGACGAACCAGTTCCTCGTCGTCAGCAACATCCGGCCGGAAGACGCCAGCGCCGTGATCGAAGGCAACGAGCGCGTGGTGCGCCCGCGCCTGGCCGACGCCAAATTCTTCTTCGACCAGGACCGCAAGAAGTCGCTCGAATCGCGCTTGCCCGGCCTCGCCAAAGTGGTCTATCACAACAAGCTCGGCACCCAGGGCGAGCGCGTCCAGCGCGTCGCCGCCATCGCTCGTGCCATCGCGGCCCAACTGGGTGATGAAGTCCTGCAACAACAGGCCGAACAGGCGGCGATGCTGGCCAAGACCGACCTATCGACCGACATGGTCGGCGAGTTTCCCGAGCTGCAAGGCATCATGGGCCGCTACTACGCGCTGCACGACGGTCTCGCCCAGGACGTTGCCGATGCCATCGAAGACCACTACAAACCACGCTTTGCCGGTGACACGCTGCCGCGCGGCCAAGTCGGCACGATCGTGGCGCTTGCCGACAAGCTCGAAACGCTGACCGGCATGTTCGGCATCGGTCAGGTTCCGACGGGCGACAAAGACCCATTCGCCTTGCGTCGGCATGCGCTCGGCGTGATCCGGATGCTGGCCGAAGGCGACCTGAACCTGCCGATGACGCAACTGCTGGAAACCGCGTTCGGTCAATTCGGCCGCATCGATGCCTTCGTCGTCGCACTCAATCCGCTCAAGGACTTCATTTACGAACGTCTGGCCGGCAGCCTGCGCGAGCAGGGCTACACCACGCAGGAAGTGGACGCCGTGGTCAGCCAGCGTCCCGAACGCCTCGGCGACATCCTGAAGCGCCTCGCCGCCGTCCGTGCTTTCTCTGCCCTGCCCGAAGCCGACGCGTTGGCCGCGGCCAACAAGCGCATCGGCAACATTCTGAAGAAGGCCGAAGGGCACATCCCGGCGCCGGTCGCTTCGCTGATGGTCGAGGACGCCGAAAAGGCGCTGTTTGCCCGCGTTCAGGAAATCGCACCGGTCGTGAGCCAGCACGTCGCCACACAGGCCTACGCAGAAGCACTCAAGGTGCTGGCCACCGTCCGTGCCGAGGTCGACCATTTCTTTGATAAAGTGATGGTCAACGTCGACGACGCCGCCGTGCGCGCCAACCGCCTCGGACTGCTCAAGGCGTTATTCGATCAACTCAACGCAGTGGCTGACATCTCGAAACTGGGCGTATGAAACTCGTCATCCTCGACCGCGACGGCGTCATCAACTACGACTCCGAGCATTTCATCAAGTCTGCTGCGGAATGGAAACCCATTCCCGGCAGCCTGGAAGCCATCGCCCGACTCAATCAGGCCGGTTACAAGGTCGTGGTGGCTACCAACCAGTCGGGCATCGGCCGGGGATTGTTCGACATGGACACGCTCAACGCCATGCACGAAAAGATGCATCGCGCCGCGCAAGGCGTCGGCGCGCGCATTGACGCCATCTTCTACTGCCCGCACGCCGCCGATTCGAACTGCGAATGCCGCAAACCCAAGCCGGGCATGTTTCAGCGCATCAGCAGTTGTTTCAATATCGGCCTGACCGGCGTTTATGCCATCGGCGACTCCCTGCGCGACCTGCAAGCCGCGGTTTCAGCCGGCGCCAT
>CAYUYI010000502.1:0-1936 GCA_964448995.1 uncultured Propionivibrio sp.
CCGCCGAAATCCTCGGTGAGCACGAGATTGCTGCCACCGCCGAGAACAAAACACCGCCGATCGCCGGGCGCGTAACAATCGGACAGCGTCGCCAACTGCGCCGTCGTTGTGATGTGCGCATAGAGCGCCGCATGGCCGGGCAGGCCGAGCGTGTTGCGCCGCGAGAGATCGGCTTCGCGCTCGACGAAATCCGGCAGCTTGGCGGACAGGTCGGTGTCTTCCATCCGCGGGGCTAGAGGATCGGCGCCAGCCAGCGTTCGGCCTCGGCAACACTCATGCCGGTCCGCTGCGCCCAGTCTTCCAACTGGTCGCGGCCGATTTTGCTGATGGCGAAGTACTGCGCCTGCGGATGGGCGAAGTAGACACCGGAGACCGAGGCGGCCGGGGTCATGGCGAAGTGTTCGGTGAGGCCCATGCCGGCGTTGCCGGGCGCGTCGAGCAGTTTGAACAGGTCGCCCTTGGTGGTGTGGTCCGGGCAGGCTGGATAGCCAGGCGCGGGCCGAATACCGCGGTATTGCTCGCGGATCAACGCGGCGTGATCGAGTGTTTCGTCGCTGGCGTACCCCCAATAGTTAGTACGCACTTCGCGATGCAGCCATTCGGCGCAGGCTTCGGCCAGACGGTCGGCGAGTGCCTTGAGCATGATCGAGCGGTAGTCGTCGTGCGCGGCCTCGAATTCGGCGAGTTTCTTCTCAATGCCGATGCCAGCGGTGACGGCGAAGGCGCCGATCCAGTCGGGTGTTCCCTTGGTCGCCACGAAGTCGGCAAGCGACTGGTGCGGTTTGCCGGCGGGGCGTTCATGCTGCTGACGCAGCGTGGGCCAGAGCATCTGCGTTTGCGTGCGTGTCTCGTCGGTGTAAACCTCGATGTCGTCGCCGATGGCGTTGGCCGGATATAGACCGAATACGGCGTTCGCGGTGAGCCAGCGCTCACTGATGATCTGTTCGAGCATGGCCTTGCCGTCGGCAAAAACCGAGCGGGCGGCTTCGCCGACGACGGTGTCGTCGAGAATCTTGGGGAAGGAACCCGCGAGATCCCAAGTCTGGAAGAATGGGCCCCAGTCGATGTAGCGAGCCAGCGTGGCCAAATCGACTTCGCGCAGCACGTGCAGTCCCGGTTTGGCCGGCGTGGCCGGCGTGTAGGCCGGATCGGCATTCCAGGCAAAGCGGTTGGCTTGTGCGTCAGCCAGCATCACCAGCGTGACGGCCTTCTTGTTGGCGTGCTGCTCGCGCACACGGGCGTACTCGGCGGCGATTTCCTGCCGGTAACCGGCCGACTGCTCGGTTGAGAGCAGCCGCGTAACGACGCCGACGGCGCGCGAGGCATCGGGCACGTAAATGACGGTGCCCTCGTAGTTCGGCGCGATCTTGATTGCCGTATGCGCGCGGCTGGTCGTCGCGCCGCCGATCAGCAGCGGTACCGTGAAACCCTGACGCTGCATTTCGGCGGCGACGTGGCTCATCTCTTCCAGCGATGGCGTGATCAGGCCGGACAGGCCGATTGCCTGTGCCCCGTGTTCCTTGGCCGCATGCAGAATTTTTTCGCAGGAGACCATGACGCCGATGTCGACGACCTCGTAGCCGTTGCAGCCGAGCACGACGCCGACGATGTTCTTACCGATGTCGTGCACGTCGCCCTTGACCGTGGCCATGATGACCTTGCCTTTGCTGGCGGCGCCGGTCCGTCGCTTTTCCTCTTCGATGTACGGAATCAGGTGCGCGACGGCCTGCTTCATGACGCGCGCCGATTTGACGACTTGCGGCAGGAACATCTTGCCGGCGCCGAACAGGTCGCCGACGACATTCATGCCGCCCATCAGCGGTCCTTCGATCACCGACAGCGGCGGTTTGCCGGCGGCTTCCAGCGCGGCACGGCATTCCTCGGTGTCGGCGACGACGAAATCGGTGATGCCCTTGACCAGCGCGTGCGACAGTCG
>CAYUYI010000503.1:0-1918 GCA_964448995.1 uncultured Propionivibrio sp.
TCGAGAACGTGCCGGAAACCGCCGATGCCGAGCGCGTCTTCCGCGATCTGGCGCAGAAGGGCCACAAGGTCGTCTTCGGCACCTCGTTCGGCTACATGAACCAGATGGTCAAGGTGGCCAAGGCCTTCCCGAACACCGTGTTCATGCATGCCACCGGCTACAAGACGGCGTCGAATCTTGGCGTCTATGACGTGCGCACCTACGAAGGTTCGTACATGCTGGGCGTCGTCGCCGGCAAGATGAGCAAGAACAACAAGCTGGGCATCGTCGCCTCGATCCCCATTCCCGAAGTGATCCGCAACATCAACGCCTTTACCGTCGGCGCCCGCAGCGTGAATCCGAACGCCACCACGCGCGTCATCTGGGTGAACGCCTGGTTCGATCCGGGCAAGGAGCGCGAAGCGGCGCTGGCACTGATTGCGCAAGGTTGCGACGTGCTGATGCAGAACACCGACTCGCCGGCCGTGGTGCAGACCGCGCAGGAGAAGGGCGTGCTGGCCTTCGGTTGGGATTCGGACATGACCAAGTTCGGCGGTAAGGCGCATCTGGCGGCCTCGATCCTGAACTGGGGCGTGATCTACAAGAAAGTCGTCGCCGATGTCGAAGCCGGCAAGTGGAAGAGCGGCGACATGTGGTGGGGCGTCAAGGAAGGCGCCGTCAATATCGACAATTTCGGCGCTGTCGTTCCGGCCGACGTGAAGAAACTGGCGGAAGATCGCCGCGACGGCATCAAGGCCGGCAAGCTGCACCCCTTTACCGGCCCGCTGAAAGACCAGTCCGGCAAGGAGTTCCTGGCGGCCGGCAAGGTCTATACCGATGCCGAGTTGAAGAAGATGAACTTCTACGTCGAAGGCGTCGAAGGCAGCGTTCCGAAATAACGGCAATGCGTGCTAAAACGCGGTCTGCGGACCGCGTTTTTTGTTCACCCGGCGCTTTCCGTCGTTCCGCGACTGCGCCAACGACTATAATGCGCCCCTGACATTTTGCATTCGAGGTGACCCCATGGAGTCTTCATTCATCAGCCCTTATCGCGACGACATCGTGATTTCTTGGCCCGAACTGCACCGCGATACGCGCGTGCTGTGCCACGCCCTGATGGAGAAAGGGCCGTTCAAAGGCATTATCGCCATTGCCCGTGGCGGACTGATCCCGGCGGCGCTGGTGGCTCGCGAACTGGAGATCCGCCTGCTCGATACGATTTGCGCATCGAGTTACGAAGAGAGCGCCGAAAAAGAAGAAGGCGCCCAGATCGTGCGCACCGACGTGAAGATCCTCAAAGGGGTTGATCACGACGGCGAAGGCTATCTGCTGATCGACGACCTCGTCGATACCGGCAACACCGCGCGCGTCATCCGCAAGCTCTTGCCGAAAGCCTATTTCGCGACGTTGTACGCCAAGCCGATGGGGCGCGAAATCGTCGATCTGTGCGTCAAGGAGTTCCGCCAGGACAAGTGGGTCTACTTTCCCTGGGACATCGATTACAAGTTCGTGCCGCCGCTCAAGAAGAATCGCTGAGTTCGAGCAGAGCTAGACCCAGAACGCCGGCGCATGTGCCGGCGTTGTTGTTTTCAATGCCGGAAAAGGCGACCGGCCGGAAAAGCCCGTCCTGATTACCTTCTGGCCCGGTGCATGGCTGTCAGTGACTATCCATGCGCCTTTCAGGGCAATGCACTGCCAGTGGCGTTCATGGCTTCTGCACCCAGAACTGGCGATTGCGGAGCGATTGGATTGAACACCGGCGATACGGCAAGGAGCATTGCTGCACTGAACGTCGGACTCTGAGAGGCATGCCGGAAAGGCGCGTGGATATTGCCTTTCCGACCACCTCGGCGTGTTTAGTTGTCGTTCACCAGCTGCCGTGCGAGCCGGTTGTGCTGTTCGATCAACACGGGCAGTTCGATGGGTTGCAGGTGGCCAT
>CAYUYI010000504.1:0-1917 GCA_964448995.1 uncultured Propionivibrio sp.
CGGGATACGAGAACCAGTGCCACCGGCATTTGGTCGATATCGAGCCGGGCAATATTGTAGAGGCCGTCTTTGTCCTTGTAGGACACCGCGTTCGAGCCTCCGGCCGGGGGCAGCGCGAGATTGACGGTGTGCCAGAAATTGCGATCGAGCAAGGAAGGGTGTGAGTCGTCGTGAAGCGGTTTTCCTGTTTCGCGATTGACGAGCAGGCTGGAGGCAAGTGTCGCCGGAGAGCCGAACTGAGCGAAGGCGGCCTCGGCATCGACCCAGGCCAGCAGTTCGCCACGATAGGTGCCGTTGATCCACACAGGGGCCATGATGGTGAGGGTTCCCTTGCGTGTTCCGAGACTGGTGCGCGGGGCGTGGTTGTCGTCCCGCAACCATCCCTTGAGGTCTTCCGAGTCGTGTTCCGGCGCATTCCAGGCGGTGATTGCCGAGCCATCGCTGTCAATCAGCATGAAGCCGTTGAATACCGGGCGATTGCTGCCGCGCTTTTTGCTGGCGACGTATTCGAAACGATCTTCAATAAGCTGGATGTTAACGCCAAGCCCATACTGGTAGCTCATCCCGACGTCACGGTTCTTGAAGAAATTGACGATGGGCTCCGATTCGGCGAGTTCTGAGATTTCGATGCGTCGTTCGGAAAAAAAATATGAGATGGCCGAAGCCTGCTTTTCCGCTGCCAGTTGGAAACGCTCAAAAGCGTTTTCTTGAGCGCGTTGCAGTGACTGGTAGTTACTCCAGAAGACCGCGCCGGCATAGGCGATGAACAACAGGAAAGTCAGTACACTTTTCTTGTGTCGTGCGAAGATCGAAATGGTGTTCGTGGTGTCCTGGGTTAGCTCAGTCATGGCCGGGTCGACGCGTTGCGGAAGAACTCCGGCAGGTAGCGCGGTGCCGATTTGTAGTGTTTCTGGACGAGCTTCATGTAGGTGCCGTCAGCCTTGATGCCGTCGAGAAAGATGTCGAAGGCCTTGCGCAGTTCTGGCGACGTCTTGCGAAAACCTGCCGCCATCAGCTGCTGTTCCGAAATCGGCCCGATGACCTTGATCTGGCCGGGCCATTTTTCCATCGACACGATGATGTCCGGGACGTCGAGCAGCGTCATCTCGCTTTCCCGCTTGAGGACGGCGGGAACGATATCGTTGACACTGAGATGGCTCGGAAAGCGCTGCAGCCGGAAACCTTTCCCTTCAATCCCATATAGCTTCGGATCGAGGCAGGAGTCATCCATGACGAATGTCGTTCCTTCACGGAGCTTGGCCTTGGTGGCCTTGATGTCCTTGCGTAAATCCCCCGAGGGAACGATCGGCTTCACCTTTGAGTCGGCATGAGCCAGCAACCAGACCGCAGAGGGGAAGGTCGGCTGCGAATAATCGATCAGCGGTTCGCGGCTCGGCAGGACGGTGAATCCGTTGGCAATGATGTCGCCGCGGATCGGTCGCTTGCCGAGCGTGCGGGGCGACGGCTTGTACTCGACGTCTTGTCCGATCAGGTCCTGGATGACGTTTTGCCAGTCCGTGGATACGTATTCATAACGGACACCGATCTGCGCGGCAAAGCGTTTGATGAGATCCGCATCGAAGCCCTCTCCATTGCCGGTGATGAAGCGTGCATAGGGTACGCCCAGATGGCGGATGACGCCACGTTCGCGAATTTCAGCCAGATCCTGCGCTGACGCAGGCATGGCGCCAGCGGCCAGCAGGCTGCCGATCAAGCAGGCTTTGAGGAAAACGCCAATGATTGTAGTCTTCATGACCGTCGCTCCCCGAAAAATCCTGATGCATACCAGAGAAACTCTAACAATATAGCATTTTGGTACTTTGACTGCCCGCTCATTTTCAGTCGCCCGAGTTGTGGAGATCCGCATAAAGCAAGGCCCGCAGGGTGCGGGCCTTGCTTTGACCAAAGTCGTGATGG
>CAYUYI010000505.1:0-1914 GCA_964448995.1 uncultured Propionivibrio sp.
CACCACCTTGACATGGTGGGGGTCGTTGGTTCGAGTCCAATCGCGCCTACCAATTCCGAAAGCCAGAGCGTGTCTCTGGCTTTTTTCATTGCTGGGGTCGAAACATGCCGGTCATTACTCTGCCTGATGGTTCACAACGAGAATTTGCGCAACCGGTCACCGTTGCCGAAATTGCTCAAAGTATTGGTACCGGCTTGGCTAAAGCCGCTCTTGCTGGAAAAGTCGACGGTCATCTGGTCGACACCTCTTTCCGCATTGAGCACGACACGGAACTGGCGATCATCACCGACAAGAACGCCGAAGGTCTCGAAATCATCCGCCACTCAACGGCGCATCTTCTTGCTTACGCCGTCAAGGAACTATTCCCTGACGCGCAGGTGACGATCGGCCCGGTCGTGGAAAACGGTTTCTACTACGATTTCGCCTACAAGCGCCCCTTCACCCCGGAAGATCTCGCTGCTATCGAAAAGCGCATGGCCGAACTGGCCAAGAAGGATTTCCCGGTGACCCGTGAAGTCTGGAAGCGTGACGATGCCACGGCGTTTTTCAAGTCGATCGGTGAGCACTACAAGGCCGAATTGATCGAGGCCATTCCTGCTGGCGAAGATGTCTCACTTTACCGCGAAGGCGATTTCATCGACCTTTGCCGCGGCCCTCACGTTCCTTCGACCGGCAAACTCAAGGTATTCAAATTGATGAAGGTAGCCGGCGCCTACTGGCGTGGCGACCACCGCAACGAGCAATTGCAGCGTATCTACGGCACTGCCTGGGCCAAGAAGGAAGAGCAGGACGCCTACATCACCATGCTCGAAGAAGCCGAGAAGCGCGACCACCGCCGCCTCGGCCGCCATCTCGATCTCTTCCATTTGCAGGACGAAGCCCCCGGCATGGTTTTCTGGCACCCCAAGGGCTGGACGATGTGGCAGCAGATCGAGCAGTACATGCGCCGCGTCTATCAGGACAACGGCTACCTCGAAGTCAAATGCCCACAGATCCTCGACCGTACGCTGTGGGAGAAATCCGGCCACTGGGCAAACTACAAGGACAACATGTTCACCACGGAATCGGAGAAGCGCGACTACGCGATCAAGCCGATGAACTGCCCGGGACACGTCCAGATCTTCAATGCCGGCCTGCGCAGCTACCGCGACCTGCCCTTGCGCTACGGCGAATTTGGCTCCTGCCACCGCAATGAACCGTCGGGCGCACTGCACGGCATCATGCGCGTCCGCGGCTTCACGCAAGACGACGGCCACATTTTCTGTACCGAGGATCAGATCCAGTCTGAAGTCACCGCCTTCAACGCGCTCGTGCGCAAGGTCTATGCCGACTTTGGCTTCCATGACATCACCGTCAAGCTGGCCCTGCGCCCGGAAAAGCGCGTCGGTTCGGACGAAGTCTGGGACAAGGCCGAACTCGCGCTGCGCGAAGGCCTGAAGGCTTCCGGCCTCGACTGGGACGAACTACCCGGCGAAGGCGCATTCTATGGCCCGAAAATCGAGTTCCACATCAAGGATGCCATCGGCCGCTCCTGGCAGTGCGGCACGATCCAGGTCGACTTCTCGATGCCGCAACGGCTCGATGCTGAATACGTCGGCGAGGACAACGCCCGCCATACCCCCGTGATGCTGCACCGCGCCATCCTCGGTTCGCTCGAACGCTTCATCGGCATCCTGATCGAAAACTACAAGGGCGCGTTCCCGACCTGGCTCGCTCCCGTACAGATCAAAGTCCTCAACGTGGGAGAGGAAGAGGCGGACGCGGTCAACAAATTGAGTGAGCGCCTTGCGGCCGATGGTTTCCGCTGCGAGACCGACACCCGCTCCGACACCATGAGCTACAAGATTCGCCAGGCCGCCGGCGAGAAGTGCCCGTACATCGTGGTGCTCGGCAAGAAGGAAGTCGCCGAGGACA
>CAYUYI010000506.1:0-1909 GCA_964448995.1 uncultured Propionivibrio sp.
CCGGAAGCAATGATGCCCAGCGCCGTGCCACGACGCTCAACGATGGTTTGCGCACATTGTTCGGCATAGGCGGCCGCCCGCGCCAGTTTATCGCGCAGCTTGCGGTGTGCCGGACGGGCATAGGCAGGAATCATCACCCGAGCCGACACATCGCGTTGGAAGTCCGGTTCTTTGGCCGGAGGCGGCGGGGGCGTCTGCACCACGATGCTTTTCGAATGGCAGGTGCGCGTCGTCATGCGCAGCATCACCGGCTGCTGGAACTGTTCCGAAATGGCGAAGGCGGCACCCGTGAAATCGTAGGACTGCTGTGAATCGGCCGGTTCGAGCATGATCACGCCGGCAGCCCGCGCATACTGGCGGTTGTCCTGTTCGTTCTGGCTGGAGGCCATGCCGGGATCATCGGCCGAGATCAGCACCAGCCCGCCCGATACGCCCGCGTAAGCGGCGGTAAAGAGCACATCGGCCGCCACGTTGACGCCCACGTGCTTCATCGTCACCAAGGCACGCGCACCGCCGAACGCCGCCCCCAGCCCAACCTCCAGCGCCACTTTCTCGTTGGGCGCCCATTGCGCCTTGCCCCCGAGGACAGCAAAGGCTTCGAGAATTTCAGTCGACGGGGTTCCGGGATAACCGGTGCCGAGACGAACCCCGGCGTTCAAGGCAGCGAGGGCAACGGCCTCGTTACCGGACAAAAGCATGCGCTCCGCGAGCTTGGCAACCATAGTTTCAATACCCGGAAATGATAAAACGGTTTTTCAAAGGGAAGGCCGGAGTATCGCCGCCTTCCCGGAGTCGGTCAATCACGGCAGCCCCGCTCAGATGCCGTAAACAGCCGCGTCGTCGAGGATGCCCAGCCCCGCTGCGGCAAGCCGCTCGCGGGCATCCGGAATGTCCTCGACATCGATGACGAAGAAGGCACTCTCGCCGTCATGGATCGTCCGCCCGTAGGCGTTGGTAAAGCTCACGCCAGCCCGGACGACATCCTTGAGCAATTCGTCGAGACCGCCCGGCCGGTCAGGCATTTGCACGACGACGATTTCACGCAGCGACGCCGACATGCCGTGGGCCGTCAATTGCCGCTGCGCGGCTTCGGGATCGGAAACCACCAGATTGAGGATGCCCCAGCCATTTGCGGTGTGATTGAGATGGATCGATCGGATGTTGATCGCCGCCTCACGCAACACGGCGGTCACTTTTTCCAGTCGCCCCAGCTTGTTTTCCAGAAAGATCGAAACCTGATGACTCATGAGTCTGTTCTCCGGGAACGTTATTTCTTGCGCCGATCAATGACGCGCACGGCCTTCCCTTCGGCCTTCGGAATCGAACCCGGTTCGACGAGCCGCACCAGCGGACGCAGCAACACCTCATCACGCAGTTGATGCGTGATCTGGCGCTGCAAGCGGTCGAGGAAGGTCAGGTCGCCGCGGAACCATTCGTTCTTTACTTCGACTTCGACAATCATCTCGTCCTGATCGTCGATGGTTTCAAGCACGATGCGGTAATCGTCGCCGACTTCCGGCAATTTCATCAGCACGCCTTCCACCTGCATCGGGAAGATGTTGCAGCCCTTGACGATGAACATGTCGTCGGAACGCCCCGAAATGCGGTCCAGCCGCCGGTGTACGCGCCCGCATTTGCATTCACCTGGCAGGAAACGGGTCAGATCGCGCGTCCGATAACGAATGACCGGCATGGCACGCCGGTCGAGTGTGGTCATCACCAGTTCGCCGACTTCGCCATCCGGTACCGGCGCCAGCGTCTTTGGATCGATGATCTCGACGATATAGGCGTCTTCCCAGACGTGCAGGCCGTTCTGCTCGGTGCATTCGAAGGCGACACCCGGTCCGTTCATCTCGGACAGGCCGAAGGAGTTGTAGGCCTTGACCCCGAACATCTCCTCGATGCGCCG
>CAYUYI010000507.1:0-1907 GCA_964448995.1 uncultured Propionivibrio sp.
TGCTGATTCTTGAGCGCGTAGCGGTCATTCCTTTCTAGCCGAATGCGTCAGCAGGTGTTCGATGGCTTGGCGCAGCGCGTCGTCGGGCAGGCTGTCGCGCAGGTGTTCAAGTGCCTCGAACGCACCGGTCCCTAACGGCTTTTGCGTTGCATGCCATGATTGTGCTGGATTATCAGGGGCTTGCACTTTGATCTGAACGCCAGTACACTCGATTCCCCTTTGAGAAAAACCCTCGGTCAGGGTTGTCGCCAGTTGGCGCAGCTTGGCCGCGATCGCGCCGCTGTGGGCGTGAATAACAATCGTTCCGGATTTGTAGTTGGCCAGCGTACTGGCCTGGAGAAGGTGCGGCGGGGCAATTTCCCGATAGAGCCGCGCCAGTTTAACCAGTAATCGCGCATGGGCCATGAGCCTGCCGGCGCCATCGGTGGCTTCGAGGTAGTGTTCGAGAGAATTCTGCATTGGAAACCCGGGGAGAAACAGCGTGCATATTATTCTCGTCTCCAATCGTCTGGCAACGGCCAGGCAACTGAATGTGACGCCGCGCCTGCTGCTGGCGGTCGGTTTCGCCTTTGTGGTGCTGTCGTTCGTGACCTCGTTTCTCTTTTCCTGGGTTGGTGCCCGCTTCAATCTGCCATTCATCGCCGAATTGGTGGAGTCGGTGCAGCGAATCCACACCCGCAAGACCGACGAGTACGTGCGCGACAACCTGACGACGATGGCCGTCAAGCTGGGCGAAATGCAGGCGCAACTGATGCGGCTGGATCACCTGGGGGAGCGGATCTCCAAACAGTCGGGCATCAGTCTGCCGAAAAGCGATGCCGTCGCCAAAGGCGGTTCCGGGGGGCCGCTGATCAATCCGTCGCGGCCTTTCAGTATCGAAGAGTTGCAGCGCGAAGTGGATCGGCTGGCCGTTACCGTCGAGCAGCGCACGGAAAGCTTGACGGCGCTCGAGTCTCAGTTGATGGAGCGGCGTATCAAGACGACCCTGCTGCCGACGCTGATGCCGATCGATGCCGATCATGTCGGTTCGACCTTCGGTACGCGCGTCGATCCTATTGCCGGTGTCGGCGCCATGCACGAGGGCATCGATTTCGTTGCGGATACCGGAACGAAAGTCGATGCGGCGGCGGGTGGGGTGGTGACGGTCGCCGAATATCATCCGCAGTACGGCAATTTGGTCGAAATCGATCATGGCAATGATTTCTCGTCGCGCTATGCGCATCTCTCCCGCATCGGCGTGAAGGCCGGGCAGGTCGTCAAGCGCGGTCAAGAGATCGCCCGCAGCGGCAACACCGGCCGATCGACGGGGCCGCACCTTCATTTCGAAGTGCGCTATCGCGGCGTGGCACAAAACCCGGCTCGTTTCCTGAATATGGAAGCACAGCTCGCCCTTTCCCCCGCGAGTGGATCGAAGCCCCTACCGCTCAAGCGTGGTGTGTCGTCCAAGGGGCGTTAGTTCGTACCCCGGGCGGCAGAAATCCGGCTGAACGCCGAAGGGTCTGTGCCCGGTTCGGGTGCAGATGTCAGGCCAGTGCATGTTAGAATCGCCTCTTTTCCGCGCCCTCAGGTAAAGAGTTCCCGATGATTTCCGGTCTCCTCAAAAAGATTTTCGGCAGCCGCAACGATCGGCTGATTCGCCAGTATTCGGCAGCCGTCCGTCAGATCAATGCGCTGGAAGCGGGCGTTAGCGCGCTGTCTGACGAGGCGCTGCGTGCCAAGACCGATGAATTCAAGGCGCGCGTGGCGGCCGGCGAGACGCTTGACGCCTTGTTGCCCGAAGCCTTCGCAGTGGTGCGTGAGGCCGGCAAGCGAGCTCTGGGGATGCGTCATTTTGACGTGCAGCTGATCGGTGGCATGGTGCTGCATCACGGCAAAATCGCCGAAATGCGTACCGGCGAGGGCAAGAC
>CAYUYI010000508.1:0-1907 GCA_964448995.1 uncultured Propionivibrio sp.
ACCGTCGAGCACTGGCATATTCATATCCAGCCAGATCAGCTGGGGTTGCCATTCATTGAAACAGTCGAAGGCTTGCGCCCCGTTTTCGACCGTCCGCACCGCCAGACCGGCCTCGACCAGCAAGTCGCGCATCAGCTCCCGATCATCCGCTTCATCATCGACAACCAGTATCCGGCAGGGCGGCGCCCCGGCGAGCAAGCGATACTGGAACGCAAACCGGCCAAGGTCGGCATGCCCCACGCACTCCGGCAACCGCAGGTTCAAGGAAAAAGTACTCCCTTTCCCGACATCGCTCTCCAGCGTGAGTTCTCCACCCATCAATTTTGCATACTCGCGACTGATCGCAAGCCCCAGACCGACACCATCCGCCTTTTCCAGCCCCAGCTCGGCCTGGAAAAATGCCTGAAAGACGCGTTCCCGATTTGCCGTTTCAATCCCCGGCCCGCTATCGCTTACCTCGAAGCGATACATGTCGCTCTTGCGGGTCACCCTCAGTTTTACGCCACCCCGCTCGGTGTATTTCACGGCATTGCCGAGCAAGTTGATCAGGATCTGCCGCAAATGCCCTTCATCGCCAAGCACCCAGTCCGGGAGATCTTGCGCGCCGTTCAACACCAGATCCAGCCCCTTGGCTTCTGCGCCGGCTTGCACCATGGCGATCGCACTGCCGATCGATTCGCGCAGGTTGAACGGTTCGCAGGCGATCTCGACCCGCCCGGATTCAATGCGTGAAATGCTCAGAACGCTGTTGATCAGCATCAGCAAGTGCTGCCCGGCACGATCGATCTTGCCGATCTGGCGCGCAGTTTCCTCCGGTAGTGTGCCCTTGCGTATCAGCAATTGCGTAAAGCCGAGAATGGCATTCAGCGGCGTTCGTAGTTCGTGGCTCATATTCGCCACAAAGGTACTTTTTGCTCGATTGGCGGCCTCGGCGACGTGCCGCGCAGTCTCGAGCTCCCGTGTCCGCTCGTCGACCAATTTCTCGAGGCGCTGGTTGTAACGCTCGAGCTCCGCTTCGGCCTTCATTTCCGCGACCAGGCCGCGCCGCGCAATGCTCGACAAGGTGTAGGTCACCGCAATCATGACAAGGCAGCCAATGCCCGACCAGAACACATGCAGCCACCATTCAGCGAGGTAGTCTTCGACGGCGAAGCCGGCCAACACGTAGAGCGGATAATTCGCAACCTGTCGGAAACTATAAAGACGTTCAATGCCATCCGCCGGACTTTGCTCGAGATAACTGCCTCGCTGCACCCCTTTCGCCACAAACCGCAAGACCGGGTGTTCAGGCATGCTTTCGCCCATGTTCTGATCGAGTGCAGGATGGCGAGCCACCAGACGCATCTCGCTGTCGCGCATCAGCACCGTGCCGTGCGAACCCAGATTCAGCGAACGGTAAAACGTCTCCAGCCCGGACAACTGAATGACGACATTCACCAGGCCGGCAAAACTGCCATCGTCGAAATTGACACGTCGGCTGAGCGTTATCGCCCAGGTCCCCAGCATTCTTGAAACCAGCGGTCGGGAAATGACCAATCCGGCCGAAGCATTCGCCTTGCTGGTAGCGAAATAGTCACGATCCGCAATGGTGATATTGGGAATCGGCGCCAGCGAACTGTAGATGTATTCCCCATGCGCATTCGCCACGTAGAGGATATCGGCCTCGCCCAGTCCGGCAATCTTGTCCTTGAGCAGGCGATTGATTCGCCGCGTTCGTGCCCGATCGTCGAGTTCCTGTCCAGGGACGACCCGCATGTCTTCCGGCTGCAGATGGCTCAAAACATCGAGGATGACGAGATCCACCTTCTGAATCGTCGCCAGCGCATGCTCTTCGAGGACGTGGGAGAGATTGCCGGTCTCGATCCGCGCATGCTCGATCCGCTCGATCCGTTCCCAGTACAGGCTCC
>CAYUYI010000509.1:0-1899 GCA_964448995.1 uncultured Propionivibrio sp.
GCGATTCACTGGAGGCGTTGATCGACGAGAATCTGGCGGAACTGGAGCGTCAGAGTGGTCGGCGGATCGGCGATTCCGAACATCCGCTCCTGGTGTCGATCCGTCCCGGTGCGCCGATGTCGATGCCGGGCGTCATGGCGACCATCCTGAACGTAGGCATCAGCCCCAGCGTACGCCGCGGGATTGAAGACCGTCGGGGTGAGTCGCTGACGACTGCGTTGTATCGGCGCTTCCTCGAGAACTGCTGTACGGCCCTGGATGCGATCGCCGGACCGGAGGTCGAACCTCCTGTGCATGGGAATGTTGCGCAGGTTGACGAAGGGGCGCTTGAAACCCGCCTGGTCGAACATTTCGGTGAGCGCTTTCTGACCGACCCCAGAGAACAGATTCTGCGCTGCATTCAGCTGGTTCATTCGTCTGGCGGCTCGCGGGCCGTGCGGGCATTCTCGCGCACGCTTGCCACGGGCGCGCACGTCGAGACCGCTGTTACTGTTCAACAACTGGTGTTCGGCAACCTGAACGAAAAATCCCTGAGCGGCGTTGTCATCACGCGGAATCCGATTACCGGCGATGACGAATTGTTTGGCGAGTTCAAACAGCAGGCACAGGGGGAAGAAGTTGTTATGGGCAGTGCGCATACCGAACCGGTTTCCCGGCTGGATCCCGCAATGTCCCGTGCACTCGAAGAAGGCAGTCGGCGTCTCATCGAGCACTATCAGCAGGATCTGGATCTCGAGTTTACGGTCGAGAACGGGACGCTCTATTATCTCCAGGCGCGGGCTGCCATTCTGGGCGCTTTCGCCAACTTGGTCGCAGATACCGATTTCCTCCGGCGCGGCATCATTTCCCTGGATCAATACCGGCAGCGCCTGGACAGTCTGGAAATGGCTTTCGCTTCCGTTTCGTTACCGCGGGCCGATTTCCTCTCGCGGCAATGGAATCCGCCCTTGACTGTCGGCGTACCCATCAATGGGGGCGTGGTTTCTGGTACGCTGGTGCTCACGCAAGAGCGCTTGAAAGAAGCCGAGGCGCGCAGGGAAAGCGTGGTCTATGTGGCCCACACGACGAAACCGACCGATTTCGCGATCATGAATGGGGCGCATGCGATTGTCACCATCTATCCGGGACGCACTTCGCATGCCGCCATCACGGCCATGTCGATGAACAAGCCTTGCATCGTTGGCTGCGACGATGTGGAGATCGATCACGAAAACCGTACCGTTGTGTTCAAGGGAGCGAAATCGACGATTCTTCAGGAAGGTGAGCGGGTGACCGCAGATGGCAATACCGGGGCCGTGTACCGCGGTGTCGCGCCGATCTCCGAGTTCTTTCTTCCCATTGCCAGCGTCATCGCTGCGGTCAATGACTGCGCGCAACCGGAAGAAGTCGCCGGGATCGTTCAGGATCTCATTCGCTCGGAGATGGCCGACATGCGCCGCAAAACGCAGCCGTATCGGCGCAGTCTCGACGATGTCGGTTCCCTTGTTGGACTGAATGTTCTGGTCCGTGTGGATGCCAACGTCGATGTACACATGGGTCGAGTCATCGACGAGCGACGTATTCTGGCGCTTGTGCCGACCCTCAGGGCGCTGCTTGAGAGAGGCGCAACGCCCGTGGTCTGCTCGCACCTCGGTGATCCCGGTGCAATTCAGGACATGCGGCTATCTCGGGAAGCACTGTTCCACGATTATTCGCTCAAACCCGTGGCGGAGATTCTGGCGCGGGAGTTCGGCGGTGCCTTCGTTTTTCATGAGTCGAGCGTCGGGGCCTCCGGACTGCTGGTGACCCGAAAGGATATCGTTTCGGGTGGAGTTAACCTGATCGAAAATCTGCGTTTCGCGACGGGAGAGAAAGACAACGACGATGCGTTCGCCCGTTCCCTCGGGTTGCTTTCCGATG
>CAYUYI010000510.1:0-1896 GCA_964448995.1 uncultured Propionivibrio sp.
CTCTGGTTTCTGAGAAGACGCGCAATGCGAATGCCGAGTGTTTTGCGTGTCACTCGGAGGCTGGGCTGAAGGCTTTGCCGAAGGAAGGGCTGGACATAGAGAAACTCAAGGGGCTGTTGCAGAATCCTGATCATTATTATTCGGCCGACCACCAGAAGCTCCTGTGCACCAAGTGCCACAACGAAGGCTACGACGATTTCCCGCACGAAGCCAATGCCAAGGACTCAACCAGCACCTGTACCGACTGTCACTCCAAGAAAGCCACGCTGATCGAGAAGCAGTTCGACAAGTCGGTACATGCCGACCTGAGCGACAAGATTACCTGTACCACCTGCCACAATCCGCACTTGATGCGCGTGGCCGACAAGCTCGGCGATCCGCGCAAGATCGTCGCGCAGGACAATCGGGTCTGTCTAAACTGCCATGATTCCGAAGAACGCTTTGCCAAGTTTGCGCCGGAGAAGAAGCAGCGCCCCCTAATCGACGATATCCACGACTGGTTGCCCAATACCCGCCTGCACTGGAAGGCGGTACGCTGCGTCGAATGCCATACCCCCGCTGTGGCCGCCGGGGAGATGCTCTCCCATGAAATTCTGAGCAAGACCAAGGCAGAGAAGAACTGTCTTTCCTGTCACAGCACCGATAGCAGCCTGAAGACCCGCCTCTATCGTCATCTGGCCAAGGAGGAGCAGCAGAAATACGGCTTCGCCCACAGCGTCATCCTGACGCAGTCGTACGTGCTGGGGGCAACCCGGCATCCGTTGCTCGACACGCTGGTGCTGTGCGCCTTCGGCGCCATGATTCTGGGACTGCTGGCCCATGGCCTCGGGCGTTTCTTGACCCGTCATCTTCGCCGGAGGAAGGACCATGAGTAACCGTGAATATCTGATTGCGCCGTGGATCCGTCTCTGGCATTGGACCAATGCGTTGCTGATCATGACGCTCGGCACCACCGGCCTGAGTCTTCACTTCGCCAGTCCGGCGTTCCAGCCGATCGATTTCGCGCTGGCCGTGCGCATTCATAATACGGCGGGCGTGCTATTGATCGCGACGTATCTGTTCTTCGTCGTGGCCAATATCGTCACCGGTAACTGGTGGCAGTTCGTGCCGAAGCCGCCCGGCATCTTGCAGCGCATTCTGGTGCAGGCGCGCTGGTACGCGGTCGGGATCTTCCTGGGTGAGCCGCATCCGCATGAGCCGTCAAAAGAGGAGCATTTCAATGCGTTGCAGGCGATCACGTACTGGAAGGTGATGTATCTGCTGATGCCAGTGATCTTGCTCACCGGGCTGATTTACCTGTACCCTGAGTTCGCGCCCGACAGCCTGTTCGGCTTCGATGGGCTGCTGCCGATTGCGATGATTCATTATCTGTCGGCGGTGGCAATCCTGCTGTTCATGCTGTCGCATATTTATCTGGGCACCACCGGCAAAACCGTCGGCCAGATGTTCAAGATGATGGTGACAGGTTGGCACGAGCACTGAGTCACTCCAAGTTTATTGACCACTCTTTGATTTCTGGAGATTCACGATGAAGACTTCCCTGATTGCAAGCACCTTGGGCCTCGCTGCCACGCTGGCGTTCTCTCCTCTCTCCCACGCCGCCGATGCCGCTGCCGGCGAGGCGCTGGCCAAGAAGGAAGGCTGCCTGAAGTGCCATGCCATCGATAAGAAGAAGGATGCCGAGTCGCTCAAGGGCATCGCCAAAAAATATGCCGGCAAGCCCGATGCCGAGGCCAAGATCCTCAATCAGATCACCACCGGCGCCAAGGTCAAACTGGAGGACGGCACGGAAGACGAGCACAAAATCGTTAAATCCAAAGACAAGACCGAACTCTCCAACATGATCCAGTGGATCCTCTCCCTCAAGTAAATCCACCTCCCGTACCTCTCCTGCGC
>CAYUYI010000511.1:0-1891 GCA_964448995.1 uncultured Propionivibrio sp.
TGCGCCGGGCAACTGACCAGATAGAATTTGGCTGGCACGGCGGGATTGTCGCTCTCGAACGACACCGAAACCTTACCCATTCCAACATAGAGTCCTTCACCGTTGGCCAGCGCCTGCGTCTCCCCATCGATGATCACGCGACCATTCCCGCCCAAATTGACGACACCCAGTTCGCGTCGATCGAGGAAATTCGGCGTGCCGAACTCCTTGCCGCCTTCCAGTGCCAATGCCTGCGTGGTCGGTACTGCGCCGCCGAACACGACGCGGTCAACGTGCGTATAGGTCAGTTTCAGTTCGCCGGTGACAAACACCTCTTCGACAAGAAAATGGCGGCGCAGCGCCTCGGTGTCATACCCCTTCATGTCTTCGGGGTGATGGGAATAACGGATATCCAGTTTCATGCAGCCTCCAATCAAGCCTTGAGAAAATCTTCGCGTTGCGGTGTAAAGATGTCGAGCAATCGCCCCTCGGCGACACAGGTCGCCCCGTGCAGCACCGACGACGGGATGTAGACCGAATCTCCGGCTTTTAGTGTCGTGGACCGGCCATCCAGCGTAAAGACAAATTCGCCGTCAAGACAGTAACTGACCTGCTCGTGCACGTGGCGGTGTTCATAACCGATCGCACCGGCCTTGAAGCAGACCTCGACCATCATCAGGCTACCGCCGCGCGCGCGGATCTTGCGGCTGACCTTGCCAGGCTCGACCTCTTCAAGTTCCAGTTCGCTATCAGGAAAAAAAACGGTTTCACTCATCGCCACATCCTATTCAAATCAAAAATGCAGTGCCGCTGATGACCCGAACAGCCGGGTCCGCTCATACCAACACACATCATCACCAGCCACTCCACCTTGCACAATCAACAGGTAAAATGGCCTGACCAATTACTTTACACGAAGACCCGCAATTCATCAAGCGCCAGTCAAGGGCCACCTGACCATCCGGGTTACGAAAGAGTGCCGTCGTCTATTTCCGTTGCCGCATTGCCACCACGAAACCAAGACGTCGAGAAATTGTGGCGCCGACATCCTTCAGTTCTTCGATCACTTTTTCCTGACTCTCGTTCAATCGTCGGATCGGCCCCGAGACGCTGATGGCGGCAACGACGCTCCCCGTATAGTTATAGATTGGCACCGCCATGCAATACAACCCGTATTCCACCCCCTCATCATCGACTGCATAGCCATTTGCACGAATCTTCGCGAATTCCTCATAGAGTTTTACCCGATCGACAATCGTCTTCTCCGTGAACTTGGTCAATTTCCGCTCAAATACCCGATCAGTCTCTTCGATCGACAGGTTCGCCAAAATAACCTTGCCCAGCGCCGTGCAGTACGCGGGACGGCGACTACCCAATTGAGCCGTCGTCTGTATCGACCCCCTACCCTCAGCCTTGTAGAGATAGACCACGTCACCATTGTTGTAGACGGCCAAAAATGACGTCTCCCCTACCGACGTCGACAACTCCTGCAAGTAAGGAATGGAGACATCAACAACATCCTGCCCGATCAAGCCGCTGATCCCGATCTCCAGCGCTTTTATGCCAATATAGTAGCGCTCATTTTCTTTGTTCCACATCACATAATCGCGTGCAGCGAGCAGGTCGAGAATCCTGAAAGCCGTGGTTTTCGGGATTCCAACCAATTTAACCAGTTCAGCCAACGACAGCCCCTTGGCATTTCCGGCCACGGCCTCGAGAACATTCAGCGTCTTGTCGACGCTGGAATTAACTTTTTCATTCATGTAGACAGGACATCCGAAACACCAACGGAACTTCGCCTCACGAAAGTTACTTTCGAGAGGCGAAGCGTAATTAACGACAAGACGCGTTACTTGGCGTCGCGAACGGCGTCGATGGCCTTGATGATATCTTCGCCGCCGAACTTGTCGGT
>CAYUYI010000512.1:0-1891 GCA_964448995.1 uncultured Propionivibrio sp.
GCCAGTTACGCTTTGGCGCCGAAGCCGGCGCGGGCGCAGCAGCCGGTGCTTTGGGTGCGACGGGAGTGGCCTGCTGTGCCGGCGCCGCCGACTGCTGCGGCACCGCCTGGCGCTGCATACCCACCGATTTGCCCCCGCCGATTCTCGCCGCTTCGGCGTTACCGATCCCCAACCCGACCATCATCACCACGGCAACCACTGCCAGAAAACCTGATTTCATCAACCTCTCCATTAAATGAATGAATGAAAACGCAAACAACCTTGGCGTTTTGATGCTATGGGGCTCCAACACATCTAACAAGTCGAATATAATGATCTAAAGATTCGATTTTTTCGATGACATCTTTTTTCAGGGGAACCCCCGATGGATAATCTCAACTTCAAGCATTTGAAATACTTCTGGACCGTTGCCAAAACGGGCAGCATTGCCCGTGCTTCCGAGCAATTGCACCTGACCCCGCAATCCATCAGCGGTCAACTCACGGAGTTTGAGGAACGACTCGGCGTCGAGTTGTTTCGCCGTACCGGACGCAACCGCGAACTGACTGATGCGGGCCGCCGCATCCTGACCTACGCCGAGGAAATTTTCGCGATCGGCAACGAGCTGATGGAAGCCCTGCACGTTCAGAGAAGTCGCAAGAGTCTGACATTCCGGGTCGGGATTGCCGACTCCGTTTCCAAGTCGATTGCCTATCACCTCGTGGAACCGGCCTTGCGTCTCAGTGACCCTGTTCGCCTGATCTGCCGCGAGGGAAGACTGTCCGCGTTGCTGGCCGAACTGGCCGTCCATCATCTGGACATGATCATCGCCGACCGGCCGATGCCTGCCAGCCTGAACGTTCGCGGTTACAGCCACCTACTCGGCGAGAGTGGCATCACATTCTTTGGAACGCCAACCCTCGCCAAACAATTAAAAGGCGAGTTCCCCGCCTGCCTGAACGGTGCCCCCCTCTTGCTGCCGGGTGAAGATGCGGCCATCCGGCCACAAATCATCCAATGGTTCGAAGCCAATAATCTGCGGCCTGAAATCCTTGGCGAGTTCGACGACAGCGCGCTCATGAAAGCCTTCGGCCAAGCAGGTGCTGGATTATTTGTGGCGCCAACCACACTCGCCAGCCACGTCTGCGAACAGTACAAGACAGTCGTCATCGGCCGAATCGACTCCGTCATCGAACGTCTTTATGCCATCACGACGGAACGACGTCTCACACACCCGGCCATCGTCGCGATCAGCAAAGCCGCCCGCGAAGACATCTTCAACTAAGCCATAAGCATACAAATAAACGACCAACAAGAATTCCGAAAGGCGCATAAAACAAGGCGCTGCGGACAGACAAAGCTATCGGCATAATGTGGTTTTCCACATGCAGGCATGTGGAATACCGAAATTGATTGCGCCCCCAAAGGGCGTATATTGGCCTACCTGTCTTACCGTGGTTCACGAGATCCGCAATAGACGTAAGAGACAAGGACTCCCCAGGCGTTGTCCAGCTGTCGGGGGGTCCTGTTTTTTTGCAGTTTGCAAAATCGTCAGTTTCAATTCATCAATCTGAGGAGGAGTAAGTGGATATCTCTCTAGTAGCAATCATGTCTATCGTTGCGCTGCTGATCGTGGTGATCATCAGCTGTATCAACGAAGACCTGAACGTTGGCTTCTTGGCCATCGGCTTTGCCATCATCGTCGCCGGCGTCTGGGGTGACACGAAGGGCGCTGCGGTCTTGAATTATTTCCCGACCAGCCTGTTCATGATTCTCGTTGGCGTGACCTTCCTCTTCGGGATGGCGCAAACCAACGGAACAATGGAAAAGCTGACCACTTACGCAGTACGTGCAACGGGCGGTAACGTTGCGCTGATGCCGCTCGTCGTCTTCCTGCTGACCACGATCATCA
>CAYUYI010000513.1:0-1885 GCA_964448995.1 uncultured Propionivibrio sp.
CAACTACGAATTCCCTACTGCCAATGTTCAATGTATAGCGTCGCATTATTTTCCTCTCGGGGTCCAAGTGTTGGTTTGACGAACTCTTCCTGCAGCACTCCAGCGGCTGGGCTGGGTGCCCGGCCACGCGGTACGCATCATGGGAGCGGCTTCGCCCCGCAGGATCATTTTGTGTTTCATGACGGCAACCTGAATCGCCACCACGATATCTGCCGCCATGCCGTGAACGGTATGGCTTTCCGGCGTTTGCGCACCGATGGCATTATCTGCTTCTGCTGCGATGGCTTCTGCCTCATCCGTCGCCTCAAGACCCGACACCGGAATTTCTTCCTCATCTTCCTTGTCGAGCTTGAGCACAACGGTCAGCAGAACCCACAACACTGCCAGCAGGGCGAAGACCAGACCCATTCCGAGAACGGTCATCTGTAAACCCCAGCCTAGATTCTCCATTGTTTTCTCTCGCTATCAGTTAATAAAACGGTTCATCAAACCGGCATCAGGCCGTGCTTGCGCGGCGGGTTCTGCGCGACCTTGGTCCGCAGGACTTCGAGCGCCAGCGCCAGACGCGGACGGGTTTCGGCCGGTTCGATGACTTCATCGATCTGACCGACGTCGGCGGCACGGTACGGATTGAGGAATTCTTCACGATAGGCTTCGAGGATCTCCTGTTCGCGCTTCTTGGGATCTTCGGCCTTCTTGATTTCCTCACGGTACAGCACGTTCACCGCACCTTCGGCGCCCATAACGGCGATCTGACCTGTCGGCCACGAGAAGGCCAGGTCGGCACGCATCTGACGCGAGTTCATGGCGAGGTGAGCACCGCCGTAGGACTTGCGGGTGATGATGGAGACCATCGGCACGGTCGCTTCGCAGTAGGCGTAGAGCACCTTGGCGCCGTGACGGATAACGCCGCCGTATTCCTGGCCGGTCCCCGGCAGGAAGCCCGGGCAGTCGACGAAGGTCACGATCGGCAGATTGTAGGCGTCGCAGATGCGGATATGACGGGCGATCTTGTCGCTGGAGTTGATATCCAGTGCACCGGCCATGCAGCAAGGCTGGTTGGCGATGATGCCGACCGCGTAGCCATCCATGCGGGCGAAACCGACGACGGCGTTCGGCGCGTAATCCGGCTGGACTTCAAAGAAGCTGTCGCGGTCGAACACGGCAGCAACCACATCACGCATGTCGTACGGGCTGTTCGGACCGTCCGGAATGATGCTGTTGAGCGACTCTTCCATGCGGCCGATCGAGTCTTCCGGCACGATGCGCGGCGGCTCTTCGTTGTTGTTCTGCGGCAGGTAGCTGAGCAGCTTCTTGACCATGTTCAGGCCTTCTTCTTCGCTCTCGGCCGACAGATGCGCCACACCGCTGGTGCCCATATGAACGCCGGCGCCACCGAGGTCATCGACCGAAACTTGTTCGCCGGTGACGGAGCGGATGACTTCCGGTCCGGTCAGGAACATGTAGCTCTTGCCGGCCATGATGATGAAGTCGGTCAGCGCGGGGGAGTACACGGCACCACCGGCGCACGGGCCGAGGATGACGGAAATCTGCGGGATGACGCCCGAGGATTCGACGTTACGGACGAAGACTTCGCCGTAGGCCGCGAGGCTGCGTACGCCTTCCTGAATCCGCGCGCCGCCCGAATCACCGAGGCCGACACAGGGAATACCGGCTTCCAGCGCCTTGTCCATGATGCGGGTGATCTTCTGCGACTGGATTTCGGAGAAAGAACCGCCGAGGACGGTAAAGTCCTGCGAATACACGGCAACGCGACGACCGTTGATCTTGCCGAAACCGGTCACCACGGCATCGCCGGCGAAACGCTGTTTGTCCAGACCGAACGTGGTCAGGTTATGCGTGGCCATCATGCCAATTTCATGGA
>CAYUYI010000514.1:0-1879 GCA_964448995.1 uncultured Propionivibrio sp.
GTTACGCAAGTCATGCTAACTCGACACAGACAATGATCTACGTCTTTTATAGACTGCAGTCGTTGCTTCAGCGCCCTCCGCTGGCAATGTTTGACCCTCCCTGACTCATCGCAATGATGAGACTTTCATCCCGTGCCACACTGGCGCGGGATTTTTTTGTCCGGAACATTCAAGCTGCTTTTTGATTGAGCCAGTCTTGGCCGCCAACTCAATGCACTCGCACATTTCCTTGCTCGATTTGAAAAGTACTGCGCAGTTTTAGTGACCAGCGCTGGCGAAAGCGCAAGGCCTTCCCCGGTCGCGTCTCGGTGATCGCCCTCTCAGTCATTTACTTCTGGCCCGGTGCATAAATCTGGTCGAACGAACCGCCATCGGCGAAGTGGGTCTTCTGCGCTTTCTCCCAGCCGCCAAACACCTGATCGATGGTAATCAGATTGACCTTGCCAAATTGCTTGGCGTACTTGGTGGCGGTCTTCTCGTCTCTGGGGCGGTAGTAGTGCTTGGCGGCAATCTCCTGGCCTTCGGGCGAGTAGAGGTATTCAAGGTAGGCTTGCGCCACTTTGCGCGTGCCTTTTTTGTCGACGACCTTGTCGACGACTGACACCGGCGGTTCAGCGAGAATCGACAGCGATGGGGTAACGATGTCGAACTTCTCCGGCCCGAGTTCTTTGACCGCCAGATAGGCTTCATTCTCCCAGGCGAGGAGAACATCGCCGATACCACGCTCGGTGAAGGTGGTGGTGGCGCCACGCGCGCCTGAGTCGAGTACTTTGACGTTCTTGAACAACTTGCCAACATAATCCCGGGCTTTGTCGTCGTTGCCACCCGGCTGTTTGAGGGCGTAGGCCCAGGCGGCCAGGTAGTTCCAGCGGGCGCCACCGGAGGTCTTGGGATTGGGGGTGACGATGCCGATCCCCGGCTTGATCAGGTCGTCCCAGTCTTTGATCTGTTTGGGATTGCCCTTGCGTACGAGGAAGACGATCGTTGAGGTGTAGGGCGAGGCATTGTGCGGAAGACGCTTCTGCCAGTCGGCGGGAATGAGCTTCTTCTCGGCCAGGGCGATGAGGTCGTAACCGAGGGCCAGCGTGACGACATCAGCGTCCAGGCCGTCGATCACCGCCCGTGCCTGTTTGCCGGAGCCTCCGTGCGACTGGTTAATCGCTACGGTTTCCCCTGTCTTGCCTTTCCAGTACTTCGCAAACGCGGCGTTGTAGTCCTGATACAGTTCCCGCGTCGGGTCGTAGGAGACATTCAGCAGGGTGGTATCTGCCTGGGCGCTCGACAATGCGCCGGAAAGCATGACACCGAGAGCGATCCCGTTAATCAGTTTGCGAAATTCCACGTCTAGCTCCTGTCGGATTGAACACAACCGAAGCTTATGGAATAAGCACACGCAAACAAACGAAGTATTTGTTATTTGCTTATTCGTGCGTTCCCTCTGGACACACGGTAAGCGACTTCCGATGCGGGTTCTTAACGCTCTTGCCGAAAATCGCTTCAGGTAGTCGCAGATCCATCTGCATGATTAATGCTCGGTCAGCCAACGCAACGCGAGAACCCCCGCTGCTTTCTTGTCAGGCTCACTGATCTGAAAATACAGGTACTTCTTGGGGGTTTAGTGGCTCAAGAGAGCAGTCGGAATGCGTTTCTTAAAACGCCAGTCAACACCGTGTTTTTCCAACTTGGGTAGGTGTGCCATTTCCTTGTCCATCCGCGTATGATACGCTGGACTGTTCCCAGCGTTGTGCCCAGAAAGACCCAGCTGAACCGCTTGATTTACAAGGAAACGTAGATAAAACAAAGGCCCCGTAGGGCCTCATGTATTGTCTGGCGGAGAGGGTGGGATTCGAACCCACGGTACCTTGCAGTACGCCTGATT
>CAYUYI010000515.1:0-1879 GCA_964448995.1 uncultured Propionivibrio sp.
GTTGCTTACTATCGTCGTTGAGGGTGACGCCCTCGGCTGCCAGCTTCTTTTCTTCTTCGGCGATGTGATCAAGCGCGACCTCGACCTCGTCGGCGGCCTTGAACTGAGCCGGCTTGAGAAGAATCAGAATCTCGTAGTAAACAATCAGCAGCCCGCTGATTGGGATGCAGAGGTAGACGTAACCCATCGGCAGTGCCAGGGTGGCCGAAAGCTGTTCGAATTCGAACGATCGCAGCGCGAGTTTGCCGCCGCCGTAAAACATGACGGTCAACGCGAAGAGCAGAACCATGACGGCGACCGAGCGCATGTGGGCGAGCAGGGCACCGTCTTTCAATTTTTCCGGAAACATCGCGTAGGCCATGTGCTCTAGGCGGCCGCAGGCGTAGGCGGTGCCGAGCAAGCTGAGCCAGATGATGGCGAAGCGCGACGCTTCCTCGGTGAAGATGGCCGGGTCGTTCAACACGTAACGGGTGAAGACCTGGATGATCACGCAAGCGAAGAGCGTGAAGAAAAGGAACAGCAGCGCCGCTTCGAGCGCGCGGTCGACCGGTCGCTTCAGGCGAAACAGGATATTCATGGATATGACCCTACCGGACGGTCATCCGGCAAGCGGATGACCGTCTGTTTTGAAGGACAGAAGCCTATTTACTTGACGGCAGCGATGTCGCCGAGCAACTTGCCGATCACGGCATTCTTGCCTTCTTCGTTCATCATCGGCTTGACCTTGGCGGCGAAAGCCTTCTTGTCGGGCGTATTGAACTTTACGCCCATCGTCAGCGACTTCTCGCGCTCGACTTTCTCGAAGGCGGCCCACAGCGTCTTTTGATATTCATACGAGTCCATCGCCGCCTTCTTGATGATCTCCTGTTGTGGCTTCTTCAGCGAATCCCAGCGCTGTGCCGACATGATCAGCACATCGGGAACGATCTGGTGCTCGGTTTCAGAGTAGAACTTGCAGACTTCACCATGGCGGCCATTGGTCAGGGCGGTGACGTTGTTTTCTGCACCGTCGACGACGCCAGTTTGCAGTGCCGGATAGACTTCACCCCAGGCCATCGGCGTTGGCGTCGCGCCGAGCGCCTGGATCATCTTGATCGTCGTTGGACTTTGTTGCACGCGGATCTTCTGGCCCTTGAGGTCGTCCGGCGTGTTGATCGGTTTCTTGCCGTAGAAACTGCGGGCGCCGGAGTCGTAGTAAGCCAGGCCGATGAAACCGCTCTTTCGGGAGGAAGCGAGGATCGACTCACCCACCGGGCTTTCGAGCACCTTGAAGAAGTGGGTGCGGTCACGGAAGACGAACGGCAGGTTGAATACCTTGTATTGCGGTGAGAAAGTTTCCAGTGGCGAGGCACTGGCCTTAGTGAATTCGAGGATGCCGTTTTGGACTTGTTCGAGCATTTCGCGCTCACCACCCAAAACCCCGTTGGGGAACACCTTGATGACGATTTCACCGTTGCTGCGCTCCTTGACGAGATCGGCAAATTTGGCGATCGCCTTATGAACGGCATGGTCCTCGGGCAGGCCGTGGCCAAAACGCATGTTTTCGACGGCCCACGCCGTGTTGCCGGCCAGGCTCAAGGCCAGGCTACTTGCCAATACGAGATGCTTCAGTTTCATGTTTTTCCCTCCTTGGTGGTATGACGTGCTCGGGTGAGCGGTTCGGTACGGTGATCTGTTGTTTCCAATCCTTGTGTGCGGCCAGGTTGTCAAAAATAGCAACCGTGGTTTTACTCGGCAATGACCATTTGTGAAAATAATTGCAATAGAACTCAAATTAGGTCTTATATCTTCTATAGTATGTTGAAAAAAAATAGAAAACTCATATTGAAAAAATTTGCATATTTGTTCTGGAGATCGGAAGAGCGTCGTGTAGGGAAAG
>CAYUYI010000516.1:0-1876 GCA_964448995.1 uncultured Propionivibrio sp.
GGTTGCTCGAATTCCGGTTCCAGCAGCGATGTCATCAAGATCGGCGTCTTCGAGCCGCTGACGGGTGCCAACGGTGCCGGCGGCGCAGATGAATACGACGGCATCAAGCTGGCTAACAAGCTCTTCCCGACCGTACTTGGCAAAAAGATCCAGTTGGTCGCGGTCGACAACAAGTCGGACAAGGTCGAAGCCGCCAATGCTGCCACTGTTCTCGCCCAAAAGGAAAAGGTCAATGCCGTGATCGGCTCGTGGGGCAGTTCGCTCTCGATGGCCGGCGGCCCGATCTTCGCCGAAGCAAAAATCCCTGCGGTGGCTGTTTCAGCAACCAACCCGAATGTCACGAAGGGTAACGAGTACTACTTCCGCGTCTGCTTCCTGGATCCGTTCCAGGGGGTCGTCGGCGCTAACTATGCTTTCAAGACCCTGAACGCCAAGAAAGTGGCGATTATCCGTGAGGTCTCCAACGACTATTCGGTTGGTCTCGCCAAGTTCTTTTCTGACGAATTCGTCAAGCTGACCGGGGATGCAAAGTCCATCGTTGCAACCGCCGATTACAACACTGGCGATCAAGACTTCACGGCACAGTTGACCAACATCAAACAATTTGAACCGGACGTCATCTTCGCTCCTGGCAATTACACCGAGTCCGCCCTGATCATCAAGCAAGCTCGAGCCCTCGGCATGAAGGCTCAGTTTGTGGGTGGCGACACTTGGGATATCAACTCGTTCCTGGAAGTCGGCGGCGCTTCGGTCGAAGGCGCAACCTTCTCGACCTTCTTTGCCAACGACGTCCCCATCAACAAGACGTCCGAAGCCTTCCTGAAGGCTTTCCGTGAAGAGTTCAAGAAGGAACCGGCCGCCAACTCGGCACTGGGCTACGACGCTTATATCCTCATCCTTGACGCGATCAAGCGTGCCAATTCCGTGGAACCGCAAAAGATTCGCGACGCGCTGGCGCAAACCAAGGATTTCGAGGGATCCGCTGGGTCGATCACGATCAACGCCGAACGTAACCCCGACAAGGCGGCTGTGTTCAAGACCGTGAAAGATGGCAAGTTCGTCTTCCTGACCACGGTCAAGCCCTGACTCTTGCGCGGGACAAACGTCCCGCGTCCTGGCAACAACCGGAAATCCGGATGTGTTGTAGCGATCGCTACTGTCACATTCGGATTTTCTCATGACGGGAAGACAAAAATTCTCCTGTCATTCTCTGGCAGGCACTGACGCGATCGGTTCGGCCTTAGAAAGAACAAGATGGATCTTCAGACTTTTCTGCAGCAGTTTGTCAACGCACTGTCACTGGGCAGCCTGTATGCGTTGATCGCCATTGGTTACACGATGGTCTATGGCATTCTGCGGCTGATCAATTTTGCACACGGCGACGTGTTCATGATTGGCGGCTATCTCGCCTTCTTCGGCATCAGTACGTTCATGATGCCATGGTGGCTGGCCTTCTTGCTGGCCATCGCCCTGACCACGGTTTTTGGCGTTGGCCTCGAACGCACGGCTTACCGCCCGCTCCGTGACTCGCCACGCATTTCGATCATGATCAGCGCCATCGGCGCTTCCTTCCTGATCGAGAATCTGGCTATCGTTCTGTTCGATGCGCGGCCGAAAGCCTTTCCGGTTTCCGATTTCTTCGCTGCCAACCATGTCATCGGTGGCGTTTATGTGGCCGGCATCAGTCTCTTGATCCCGCTCGTCACGGCCGTATTGCTGGCCGTCCTGCTGTGGGTGGTGCACCGTACCAAAACTGGCATGGCGATGCGGGCTGTATCAACGGACATCGATGCCGCACGCCTGATGGCAATCGATGTCAACCGGATCGTCTCGATCACCTTCGCCATCGGCAGCGCGTTAGCTGCGGTTGGCGGCA
>CAYUYI010000517.1:0-1875 GCA_964448995.1 uncultured Propionivibrio sp.
GTGCCGACGGGCGTGTCTGTCGGCTGTGCGATGAAGTTCACGAGGCGGCATGATCTGCTGGGTCGCGCAGGGCTGCGCTGCCGGATTGCCGTTGCCCTCTTCGTCAATTCGGCGTCGCGTTTCTGCGAGTTCAGGATTGGCGGCCGGTCCTGACGGCGGTATCGGTTCCTCGGCCCCATGGCACTGGGCGCATCGCGAACTCTCTGTTTGCCGACCATCGGTCGCGTGCGCCTGCCGCAATCAACGGGAATAACCGTGCCTTCTGAGGCGTGAGGGGCCTGTTTGCGTGATGGCGCCTAGAGCGGCAGACCGCCCGCTGCATGACGCTGGCCGAGGTAGGCCAGAATGTCCTTGGGATCGTCGATAAAGCGCTGGCCGTTGGCTTCATGGAAGGCAATGCCGGCGATGGTTGGTGAATCCGCCGCAAGAATCAGCACGGGCGCACCCTGATGGGTTTCTCCGAGCAGGGCGACGATGTCGGGGCGTGGCCGGGGCGGGGCGACAAAACGGATGTCGAGCGCACGTTCAACCACGGGATAAAAACTCAGATAACCCGCAACCAGTGCGCAATCCGGGCAGTAACGCGGCTTCCCTCCCGATTCAACGTTTCTGGGATGCAGCATAAACAGGATGTCTCGGTTCATGGCGGTTCCTTCGGAAAGTTGCCGGAGGGCGTGTCGCCGCTCCGGGTTGAAGAGGAAGGTTCAGGATGGCAGGTAACGCACGCGCAAAACGCCGTGAATGGCTGTCAGCTGGTCGATGACCGATTGCGGCACCGCAGTTTCGACGTCCACGAGCGTGAAGGCCATGTCGCCACGCGACTTGTTGACCATGTTGTGGATGTTGAGGCCAGCACCGGCCAGTGCCGTTGAAATCTGCCCCAGCATGTTCGGCACGTTGGCGTTGGCGATCGCCAGGCGGAACGCCGACTCACGCGGCATGCTGATATTCGGGAAGTTGACCGAATTCTGGATGTTGCCGTTTTCCAGATAGTCGGCAACTTGCTCAGCCACCATGATGGCGCAGTTTTCTTCGGCTTCTTCCGTCGACGCGCCGAGGTGCGGCAGCGAGACGAAGTGCGGATGGGGGCGCAACAGGTTGCTCGGGAAGTCGCAGACGTAAGCATGCAGGCGGCCTTCGTTGAGACCGTCGAGCGCCGCCGCTTCATTGACGATGCCTTCGCGCGAGAAGTTGAGCAGGATCGCGCCCTTCTTCATCAGTTTGATACGATCAGCGTTGATCAGGTCCTTGGTGGCGGGCAGCAGCGGTACATGCAGGCTGACAAAATCCGCGCGTTTGACGAGGTCGTCGACGCTGGTTGCTTTGCGCACCTGCGAAGGCAGGCGCCAGGCGGCATCGACGGTAATTTCCGGGTCGTAGCCGACGACGTTCATGCCGAGCTGAATCGCTGATTCGGCCAGCAGCGATCCGATGGCGCCCAGGCCGACGATACCCAGTGTGCTGCCACGCAGTTCGTGGCCGACGAAATGCTTCTTGCCGGCTTCGACCTGCTTGTGCAACGACTCGTCATCGCCGACGAGTCCGCTGACGAAGCGCAATGCCGGGAAAAGATTGCGGGTACCCATCAGCATGCCGGCGATAACCAGTTCCTTGACCGCATTGGCGTTGGCGCCGGGAGCGTTGAAGACGACGACCCCCTTGTCGCTCATCGTCTTGACCGGAATGTTGTTGGTCCCGGCGCCGGCGCGGCCGATACAAAGGACGCTGGCAGGGATCGCGATGTCGTGCATGGCCTGCGAGCGCACGAGAATGGCGTCGGGAGCGGCGATGTCGTTGGCCACCGTGTAGCCTTCGGGCAAGCGGGCCAGTCCCTTCTTGGAAATCGAATTGAGCGTCTGAATCTTGCGGGTCATG
>CAYUYI010000518.1:0-1840 GCA_964448995.1 uncultured Propionivibrio sp.
GAATTTCTTGCCGTTCTGGATGTCCGGGTCGGTGGTGTAGCTGACGACCACGCCCGGCGCCTGGAAGCCCTCGGCGGCCACGCTCGGGTAGCCTTTGCGCACGAGCAGGGCACGCACCTTGTCGCCGAGTTCCTGCTGCCGCGCGCGCACGGTGTCGAAGCCGCAGGCTTCCGTCTCGCGCATGACGTCGCGCAAGGTGGTCAGCGCGTCGGTCGGTAGCGTGGCGTGATAGGCATGACCGCCGTTCTCGTAAGTTTCCATGATCTGCAGCCATTTCTTCAGGTCGCAGGCAAAGCTGCTGTTGGTGGTCGCGTCGATACGCCGGCGCGCTTCCTCGCCGAGCATCACCAGTGCACCGCAGGGCGAGCCGCTCCAGCCCTTTTGTGGGGCGCTGATCAGGATATCGACGCCGGTGGCGGCCATATCGACCCAGATCGTTCCCGAGGCGATGCAGTCGAGCACAAAGAGTCCGCCAACGGCATGCACGGCTTCGCCGACAGCACGCAGGTAGGCGTCGGGCAGCATCATGCCGGCGGCGGTTTCCACATGCGGGGCAAAAACAAGATCGGGCTGCTTTTCACGGATGGCGGCGACGACTTCGTCGATCGGCGGCGGCGCGAAAGCGGCCGGCGAACCCGTGCCGACCGGACGGGCCTTGAGCACGGTAGTTTCAGCCGGGATTTTCCCGGCATCGAAAATCTGCGACCAGCGGAAGCTGAACCAGCCGTTGCGGATGACCAGGCACTTCTTGTCGGTGGCGAACTGGCGGGCAACGGCCTCCATGCCGAACGTGCCGCTGCCTGGCACGACGATGGCCGAATGCGCCCGATAGACCTGCTTGAGCAGGCGCGAAATGTCCTTCATCACCGCCTGGAAACGGGCCGACATGTGATTGACGGCGCGATCGGTATAGACAACCGAGTATTCCAGCAGATCGGCGGGCGCTGCGTTAAGGTTCGGGACAGTCATTTTGTTCTCCGGAAAGAATGGCGGATCGAGGCATGCCATGCCAAAGACGCTGTTCGAGGTGGTTCGGCGTGGTGGGGAAAACATTATAGGGGGAACCGCTTTGCCGCGCGGGAGTCAACTACCCTGTGCCCGGTCGTGACATCCCAAGCACCGCATCCACCTGCACAACTCGCCCCGTCTTTTCCCCATCCCCAAGGAGCCGAATCATGAGCCAGGAAACCCCCGAATCTCCGGTTGGCGCACAAGGCATCACCCAACAGGAAATCGACCAGCGCGTTTTTGACCTCTACGACGAATACTGTCACGGCCGGATCTCCCGGCGCGAGTTTCTTTCGCGCGCGGCGGCGGTCGCTGTGATCGGCGGCTCCGGCCTGGCGATGGCCGAAGCGTTGCTGCCCCGCTATGCCAACGCTCAGACGATTTCGTTTACCGATACCCGACTCAAGGGGAGCTATGTCACCTACCCTTCGCCCGGCGGTAACTCCGGCATGATGCGCGGCTACCTCGTGCAACCGTCGGGCAGCGGGCCATTCCCCGTCGTGCTGGTGGTGCATGAGAACCGGGGCCTGAATCCGTACATCGAGGATGTGGCGCGCCGCCTGGCAGTCGAGGGATTCCTCGCGCTGGCGCCGGATGGGCTGTATCCGCTGGGTGGCTATCCTGGCAATGACGACGACGGTCGTGAACTGCAGATGAAACTCGACCAGGCCAAATTGCGTACCGATCTGCTGAACAGCGCGCTATTTCTCAAGAACCACGCGTTGTCGACGAAAAAACTCGGCGTCACGGGATTTTGCTACGGCGGCGGCATTGTCAATTATCTGGCGGCAACGCTCGGCGCCGACATGCAGGCCGGCGTTCCTTACTACGG
>CAYUYI010000519.1:0-1833 GCA_964448995.1 uncultured Propionivibrio sp.
TGCCAACACGCTGATGATCTTCGTGCTGCTGCCGTTCTGGACCTCGATCCTGGTGCGCGTCGCCGCCTGGCTGGTGCTGCTGCAAACCGAGGGGCTCGTCAATCAGGCGCTCATGTGGATCGGCCTAGTCGATACGCCACTACAACTCGTCTTCAACAGCACTGGCGTCTATATCGCGATGGTGCATATCCTGCTGCCGTTCATGATTCTGCCGATGTACAGCGTTATGAAAGGCATCTCGCCGGTCTATCTGCGCGCCGCCGTCTCGCTCGGCTGCCCGCCGTTCAAGAGCTTCTGGAAGATCTACTTCCCGCAGGCGCTGCCCGGCGTCGGCGCCGGCGGGCTGCTCGTGTTCATCCTGTGCATGGGTTACTACATTACGCCGGCGCTGCTCGGCAGCCCGAAAGAGCAGATGGCCAGCTACTTCGTCGCCTTCTACACCAACCAGACGATCAACTGGGGCATGGCCGCCGCCCTCTCGGCGATCCTCTTCGCCGCGACACTGGTGCTGTACATGGTCTATTCCCGTCTGGTCGGGCAACAGGACGCCGTCAAGGCGCGCTAAGAGGAGATTCCACATGATCGCTGCCTACGCCTCCCCACTCGAACGTGTGTGGTACTACGCCTTCCGCATCCTCTGCGGCCTCGTGCTGGTCTTCCTGATGCTGCCGATCCTGGTCATCGCGCCGCTGTCGTTCAACGCCGACTCGTTCCTGCTTTACCCGATGTCCGGCTTCTCGCTCAAATGGTACGAAGAGTTCTTCACCTCGCCGGCCTGGCGCCAAGCGTTCATGAACAGCTGCATCGTCTCGCCCTTCGCCACGCTGCTGGCCATGGCACTCGGCACGCCGGCCGCCGTCGGCCTCACGCGCATCGATTTCCCCGGCAAGGCGCTGCTGACCTCGATCCTGATTTCGCCGATGGTCGTCCCGGTGGTCATCGTCGGCGTCGCCACGTACCTCGTCTTCGCCCCGGCCGGTCTCTCCGGCAGTTATCTCGGGCTGATTCTGGTGCATGCCGCGCTCGGCGTGCCCTTCGTCGTCACCACCGTCTCGGCGACGCTGCAGGGTTTCGACTTCAACCTCGTGCGTGCCGCCTCAAGCCTTGGCGCACATCCGCTGACCACCTTCTTCAAAGTCACGCTACCGCTTGTCGCGCCGGGCGTCATCTCCGGCGGCTTGTTCGCCTTCGGCACATCGTTCGACGAGGTCGTCGTCACGCTCTTTCTCGCCGGCCCCGAGCAGAGCACGCTGCCGCGCCAGATGTTTGCCGGCATCCGCGAAAACATCAGCCCGACGATCGCCGCCGTCGCCACCATCCTGACCGTATTGTCGACATTGATGTTGATTACGTTGGAATGGCTGCGCCGACGCGGGGAGCGCCTGCGCGGCACGGAAAAATAAAACCAATGACCAAGGAAATCCTCATGCTCAACCTGAAAGACACCACGCAGTTCCGCCAGCAGTGCTTCATCAATGGCAACTGGATCGACGCCGACGCGGGCGAGACCATCACCATCCGCAACCCGGCCACGGGGGAAACGCTCGGCAACGTGCCGAAGATGGGCGCCGACGAAACGCGCCGCGCGATCGACGCCGCTAACGCCGCGTTACCCGGCTGGCGGGCCAAAACGGCTGGTGAGCGCGCCAAGCTGCTGCGTCGCTGGCACGAACTGCTGATGGCCAACCAGGACGATCTCGGCCTGCTGATGACCAGCGAACAGGGCAAGCCACTCGCCGAAGCCAAGGGCGAAATCGCCTACGCCGCCAGCTACCTCGAATGGTTCGCCGAGGAAGGCAAGCGCGCCTATGGCGAAATCGTTCCACCCAACGT
>CAYUYI010000520.1:0-1832 GCA_964448995.1 uncultured Propionivibrio sp.
CCGACGAGACTTCCAGCACCTTGTCCGAAGGCACGGTCAGGATGTGGTCTTCAATGGAGGTGCCGAGATCGCCGGAGAGGTTGAAGAAGGTGTGTCCGGTGAAATTGGCGACGGTTTTCTTGTTGGCCGCCACCGCGTCATAACTGATGACGAGTTCATTGGCCTCGGTAACCGAATAGACAACCTTGACCGGCAGATCGCCCGGGAAACCTTCCTCTCCATCCTTGAACAGGATGGTCATCTGGACCGCGCTGTCGGAAAGCTGTTTGGCGTCAAAGACGACGAAGCGGGAGCCTTTTTTACCGCCGTGCAGCGTGTTCTGACGCGGTGGGGCCGGTGGCGTTGATAAATCGTTGATCGCGAGCTTGTATTCCGTACCGTCCAGCGAGAAGGTGCCGTTGGCAATACGGTTGGCATAGCGTCCGATGAACGCGCCCATTGATCCCTGGCCGCCGAGCACCTGATCGATTGTTTCGTAGCCTTGGGCAACGTCACCGAGCTTGCCGGCACGATCGGGAACCAGAATCTGCTCGACGCGGGCGCCATAGTTGGTGATCTTGACGACCATTCCCTTCTTGTTCTTGATGGTGTATAGCCCAACCTGTTTGCCGTCGATTTCCTTCTGGAAGTCGACATCGCGCAATTCCACGTAATTCGGTACTGGCGCGGCCTTGCTCGCGGCAAACACGGCATAGGGAGCAAGCAGCATGGCGCTGGCGGCGCACAGGCTCAAAACAATCGTTGCCTTTCGCATACAAATTCCTCCTGAAAGATGGGATTCTTGTACTACTCAGTTGCCAACCGGATGGGAAGGCCGCACAACATTATCTGGCTTGGTGGCCTGACCACGATGATTATAGGCTCGTGACATAACGGGACGCAATAGTATTGCATCCGAAGGGCAGTTCCGGTTTGGGCGGTGGAATCAGCCGTCGATAAAGAAATCGGGGTACTGGCTGACGACGATGGGCAGTGTTTTCAGAATGCCGCGGAGATGATTTTCCATCAGTTGTGCCGCTCGGTCGCTGTCGCCGGCCTCGATGGCGTCGACAATCGCTGAATGTTCACCGGCGAGATCCATTTTTGAGGAAGTGAAGTCGTAGGACAGGAAGCGGACCCGATTCATTTGTGCCTTGATGCCCTCGGTAACCCGCCAGGCGTATTCCCGGCCAGCGTGGAGTGCGATGGTTCGGTGCATCTCTTCGTCGAGTTCGAGAAAGGCGTGGGCGTCACCCGCGTCGGTACTTTTTTGCTGGGCGATCAATGATCGCAGCTTGGCGATGAGCGCCGCATCGTGTTTTTCGCAGACCTCGCGCACGATCGAGACTTCGATGATCTCGCGCAGATGGCGTGCATCGAGGACTTCCTTGACCGAAATTTTGCGCACGAAGGTCCCGCGTTGCGGGCGGACCTCAACCAGGCGCTCGTCGGCCAGTTTGATGAAGGCTTCGCGGACGGGCTGCCGGCTGATCGAAAAACGTTTGCTCATTTCGATTTCCGAAATGATCTGGCCGGGCAGCAATTGGCCTTCGATGATCGAGGCACGCAGCAGCCGATGCAGCTGGTTGCCGATCGACAATGACTCCTGCGGGAGAAAGTTCTGCACTTTGAATTCAGTACTATTTTTCATGACGCTCCCTGATGGCCACGACTTGTTCAATGAAGACCGAAGATGCTACTATACAAGTATACATCATCGGTTTGTTGATGCCCGTCTATATTGTATTGAATGAGGTGGGCAGGCAAGCAGACCATCATAACGGAGTGTTCAGTAGTGATGCGACTCAGCGAATTGACGTTGGACAAATTGCCGGCTGGGGTGAGCCGGCCGG
>CAYUYI010000521.1:0-1831 GCA_964448995.1 uncultured Propionivibrio sp.
CGGTAGTGCGAATACACCGCCACGGCCAGTATTTTCTTGGCTTCCTCCTGCCCGATCACGTACTGATCCAGATACTTCACAATGCGGCTGGGCGTCACTTCCTTCGATAACATGGTTCAACTCCAGATCGGCTGTTGGCACTATGGTAGTCGAATTGACCGGATTGGCGTAGCTTGCGCTATGCTGTTGACTTCAAACCGCAGCTCGAACCCAAGGAGGACAGGCGATGTTCGAATGGTGGCACTGGATCATCCTCGGCCTGTGTCTGGCCATGGCCGAATTAGCGGTTCCCGCTTTTTTCATCATCTGGTTCGGCATCGGCGCCCTGATCGTCGGCTTGATACTGCTGTTCGCCCCGGACCTCGGCGTTGCCACCCAGTTGCTCCTGTGGGCCGCGCTATCCGCCGTGCTGGTGATTTTCTGGTTCCGTTATCTCAAACCCAAAACGATGACCGCCGTCGGCACCTCGACGGCCCACGTCACCGGTGAAGTCGGCATTCTGGTCAGCGATCTCTGCCCGAACTCGCGCGGCCAGGTCCGCTTCCAGAAACCCGTGCTGGGTTCCGATGTTTGGGAGTGCTACGCGGACAGCGAGATCAAGGCGGGTACGCGCGTGCGCCTCGCCAGTGTGGAAGGCAGTTTCATCAAAGTGGAGGAAGCAAAATGATCGGCACCACCATCACCTCGGTCGTATTCCTGGCCTTCGTCATTCTGACCGTCGCGCGCGGCGTCCGCATCATCCCTCAGGGCGAGGAATGGATCGTCCAACGGCTCGGAAAGTACCGTGTCACCTTGCTTCCCGGCCTGCGCTTCATCATTCCGTACTTCGATTCGGTGTCATACAAAGTCACCACCAAAGACATCATTCTTGATGTGCAGGAGCAGGAGGTCATCACCCGCGATAACGCAGTCATCGTGGTCAACGCCATTGCTTTCATCAAGGTCACCGATCCGGTCAAGGCGGTCTACGGCGTGGAAAACTATTCCGAGGCGATCCGCAACATGATCATGACCACCTTGCGCTCGATTGTCGGTGAGATGGAACTCGACCATGCGCTGTCATCGCGCGACACCATCAAGGCGCGTTTGAAGGCCGGCGTCGCCGACGAAGCGCTCGACTGGGGTCTGACCGTCAAGTCGGTCGAAATCCAGGACATCAAGCCGTCCGAATCGATGCAGCGCGCCATGGAACTGCAGGCCTCCGCCGAACGGGAACGGAAAGCGATGGTCACCAAGGCGGAAGGTGAAAAGCAATCGATGATTCTGACGGCCGAAGCCCGTCTCGAATCGGCCAAGCGCGATGCCGAAGCGCAGATCATGCTGGCCGAGGCGTCGTCACAAGCGATCACCAAGGTCACCGGGGCCTTTGGTGCCAATGAACTGCCGATGCTTTACCTGCTTGGCGAGAAATACATCGCCAGTCTCGGTAAAATGGCGGACTCGCCGAACGCCAAGGTCGTGCTGCTACCCGCCGATTTGCAGAACACCTTGCGCGGTCTCTTTCAGCAACTCCCGAAAAACTGACCACGGAAGTCTTTTTGAGCGACAACAAGCATCTCCTTCAAGGCTACCTCGCCGCCATTGCCACGCTCCTGATGTGGAGCGCCTTTTCACTCGTTTCCCGCCTCGGCGGGAAAAGCGTACTGACACCGTACGACGTCTACGCGCTGCGGGTCATCACCGCCGCCGTGGTGCTGCTCCCGTTTATCCGGCGGCTTCCGCCGCACGCGTGGCGTGACGGACGTCTATGGCTGCTGACGACCTTGTGCAGCTTGATCTACTGCCCGCTGGTCTATAGCGGCTTCAAATACGCCCCCGCGGCCCACGGCGG
>CAYUYI010000522.1:0-1831 GCA_964448995.1 uncultured Propionivibrio sp.
TGGCGCAAAGCATGGGAGGGCTGGTTTACGGGGCGGTTTTGATTTTTGTCGTACTGGCTTTCCCCGCCAGCGTGATGAATCTTGCGATCACGCAGAGCTTCTGGTCGGGGCTGAATCCCTTGGCGGCGATCAGAATGATGCGGACGGTCGGTTTGCCGTATCTGGCCCTCTGCGCATTTTTGTTCCTGTTGTTGGTCAGCCAGCAGACCTTGCAGATGATCCTGTTTCCGCGTGTGCCCGGATGGATGATCATCCCGATGATGAATCTTGTGGCGATGTATTTCACGTTGATCATGTTCAACATGATGGGGTACGTCGTTTTTCAGCATCACCACCTGCTGGGGCTCAGCGTGGCCTCCTCTTCGCAGCCCAAGGATGCTGGCGACAGCAGTGACGCGATCGGCCGGTTGATCGGTGCCGGGCAGATCGACGAAGCCCTGGAACTGGCCTACGAAGCACAGCGCGTGGCGCCGGACGATGTGGCTGCCCATGATCGTTACCACAAACTGCTGGCGCTGGCCGGGCGTGACGACCGACTGATGTCACACGCCCGGACTTATTTGTCCTTGCTTCTGAGGAAAGGGATGGACGATGAGGCGCTGACGCTGTTCCGGTCGATGCGGGAGAAAGACGCGGCGGTGGCGCCGGAACGTCCTGAGCAACTGCTGTCGCTGGCCGGGGCGGCTCGTCGTCGTCGGGAATACAGTGAGGCACTGGCGCTGGTCAAAGGGTTCGACAAGCGCTTTCCAAAGCATGCGGAGATTCCCAACGTCTATCTGTTCGTCGCACAGGTGCTGAGCGAGAACTTGCGACAGGATGCCAGTGCGCGGCAGCTCCTCGCGGTATTGTTGGCGCGTTATCCAGAGCATCAAACAAGTATCGGGGCACGCCAGTTGTTGTCAGTGATCGATCGGATGCAGGCGAGTGCCTAGCGAGCCTGCGGTCTGACGTGGCACGCCGCAGCAAACGGAAAGAACGACAGTGCATGCAGGTGGTGCGCATGTCCCACGGCGTTCTCGTTCTGGTTCCGGTCAGTGGCCGAGCAGCTTGGTCATGCGGGCCTCTTCGCTATCCGGAAATTCGGTGTGCAGGCGGGTAATGAGCGCGTCTTTCATGGGGCCATTGCCTGCTTTGCGATAGGTTTCGGCGACCAGCAATATCAGTCCGGGCAAGTGGCGGTCTTCCGGTGCGCGCCTGCCGAGTACGCGGGTGAGCCGTTCCGCGTCGTCGGCATGGCCGGCGCGCGCCAGCCGTCGGATCAACGTGATCAGCTGGCGGACGCTGAAGCGGACACTGGGTTTGGCCAGCTTGAGGTAGTCGAGAAAGGTCTCGTGGATCAATTCGGCGCTGCCGGGATGCTCGTCCGGCAACCCGAAAATCAGCGCGGCAGCGTGATGATAATCGTCGTTGGCCGGCGCGTTGCGTGCCACCTTGTAATAGCGGTTGAGGATGCCGATATCTTGGGGACGGGCTTCGGCAAGTTTTCGTAGCGATTGACGGGCGTCGTCAATTTTGAGCGCGCCGAGCAGAGCATCGATCCGCGCCAGTTGCCCTGGCAAAGGATCGATGGCGGCTTCCTGCTTTGGTGCAGCCATCGGTTTCTTGCTCAACCAGCGCTGTGCCGCGATGAGCGTGGCGCCGGTGGCGAGGCCGCCGAAGTGTGCCATGTAGTTGATGTGGCTGCCGTGGTTGAAAAAATACTGGTACAGCTCGTTGGCCATCCAGAACGGCAACACGATGATCGCCGGGGCTTTGAAAAAGTCGAAATAGACGAAAGCCCAGTAGAAAAAGCGGATTTTCTGCAGGCCGTACAACGCAACGAACATGGCCA
>CAYUYI010000523.1:0-1822 GCA_964448995.1 uncultured Propionivibrio sp.
GGCTCGACGTTCAAGCCCTTCGTCTATGGCGAAGCCTTCCGCCAGGGAATCAGCCCGGACACCACCTTCATCGATCAGGCCGTCGAAATCCCGGTCGGCGGCAGCGAAATTTGGCGCCCCTCCGACGGCAAGCCGCCGAGCGGTCAGGCAATGAGTCTGCGCGAGGGACTCGCGTTGTCAAAGAACACGATCACGGCGCAGCTGATGCAACGGGTCGGCGCTGCTCGCGTCGCGCGTTTCGCCCAGGCGCTCGGCGTTCGCCAGAGCAAGCTCGACACCGTTCCGTCACTCGCGTTGGGTACCAGCCCGGTTTCGCTGAAGGAAATGGTAACGGCCTACAGCACGATTGCCAATGGCGGAAATTACCGGGCACCGCTTCTGGTCACGCGCATCGAGGACCGGCACGGCCGGGTCCTCGAAGAATTTTCACCGGAAGCGCCGGAACCCGTTCTCGATGAAGACGTCGCCTACACGCTGCTCGACACCCTGCGCGGCGTCATCGATCGCGGTACCGGTGCTGCCGTCCGCGGGCGTTTCGGCATCCGCGCCGACGTCGCGGGCAAGACCGGAACGACGCAAGATAACGCCGACGGCTGGTTCATCCTGATGCACCCGCAACTCGTTGCCGGTGCCTGGGTCGGCTTCAACGATCCGCGCATCACGCTGCGCAGCGATTACTGGGGACAGGGCGCGCACAGCGCCTTGCCGATCGTCGCCGAGGTTTTCCGCGGCGCGCTACGCATGCGCGTCATCAGTGATCGCGTTCGCTTCGAGCCGCCCGAGCAAGGCATGATGCAGCGCCTCTGGAACCGCGTCACCGACTGGTTCGGCGAATGGTTCGAGCCATCGCCGACATCTGCGCCGAAAACCATACCAGCACCAAGTACCGCGTCACCGCAGGAAGCCGACGCGCTACAGGCCGTCATCGACAAGATCGTCGAGGAAAGCCAGAAAGAAGCATCGACGCAACCGCCCGAAACCGCCACAGCGCCGAGCGAAGAACACCGTTCGCCACCACCGTAGCAAGGCCGCCGCGCGCCGCGCCCGACCGGTCAGCGTTCAGGCGAAAGCCGGCGCAAAGGACGCGCTGGCCGGGGCTTCTCCCTGCCAATAGGGCGACAGCTGGCGCAACTGGGCGATGATCGGCGGCACGGCGGCGATGACGCGATCAATCTCGGCCTCCGTGTTGTAACGCGATAGCGAGAAGCGGATCGTGCCGTGCGCCGCCGTGTAAGGGATGCCCATGGCGCGCATGACGTGTGATGGCTCCAGCGAGCCGGAAGTACACGCCGAGCCGCTCGACGCGGCGATGCCCTGTTTGTTGAGCAGGAGCAGGATCGCTTCGCCTTCAACGTATTCGAAGGCAATGTTGGCCGTATTTGGCAGGCGCTTGGCGGGATCACCAGTGACGAATGCATGCGGCACCTGCGCCAGGATGCCGGTTTCGAGCCGATCGCGCAGTCGCTTCACCTCGGTATTCTCGAACGCCATGTGTTGCATCGCCAGATCGGCAGCCTTGCCGAGACCGACGATGGAAGCCGAGTTCTCCGTGCCGGCGCGCCGACCGCGTTCCTGATGACCGCCGCGCAACAGCGGACGAAAGCGCGTGTTGCGTCGCAGGTAGAGCACGCCGATCCCCTTGGGCGCGTGCAGCTTGTGGCCGGAGAGCGAGAGCATGTCGATCTTGCTCGACTTGAGATCAATGGGCACCTTGCCGACCGCCTGCACGGCATCAGTGTGGAACATGGCGCCGACCGAACGCGCCATCGCCGCCATTTCCTCGACCGGAAACAGCGTGCCGGTCTCGTTGTTGGCCCACATC
>CAYUYI010000524.1:0-1811 GCA_964448995.1 uncultured Propionivibrio sp.
CAGGTCCTAGTGGTGGCAACACTGTGGGGGTTCGAGTCCCTTCCTGGGCACCACGCGTTTGCAACAAAAAGTAGCATTTAGAATACCCCCATGAATCGAGAGATCTTGGGGGTTTTTCGTTTTTTTCATCCACTCCAACAAAACGCATGCAAAAGATCGAAACCGTGGGTCCGCGTGAGTGCGCTGATCAACGCGTGGAGTCATTCGCACCAAGGACATGCCTTACAACAAGCGCGCCGCTTGGGCAAAGTCGATTTTAGCCGCCGGCAACTCGGCGCGCGCGAGTCGCCCAAGAACAAAGGCTCTCGATGCTTTTGGCACTCCTTCGAGTTCAGCCATCGTAAAAACGACCTCGGAACCCACATCGAGACTGTTTTCTTCCAGAACGACGTTCAGCGTACTCAGACGAAGTTGTTTGTGTTCGAAGCGAATGTAACGCTCGGGCGCATCAAGCACCTTGCACAAACACTCGAGTTCTTTTTCAAGAATTGTCTGCGAACTGCCAAGTTCCTCAATTTGACGCTCATTCTCCAGCAACTCCGCCTCGAGTTTGACCTGCTCAACGGACAACTCCGGAGCATCTTCAAAAACCGACCCCAGTCCGGGACCTTGTTGTTGCAGAATACGCAGGCGGGCCCGAATCAAAGAGCGGTTTTCCTCCAATTCCTGACGCTCTGAGCGCGCTTCGCCAATTTCCTGCAACGCTTGCGCCACCAGATACTCGAATGACTGATTCTCCAACAGATGCCTAACCTCGGTATCCGTATGCCCGCAGATCCGGGTGTTCGGGTTGGAAAAATCAGCAATCTTCTGGCTGATATCGCGCTGGACCACACTTCCTTGCATGGCGACACCATCGGTATGGCGTTCGTTATACGACATGCCGAGCACCAGAAAAGCCTCGTTGACCTCGGGAAATTTATTAAAAAACGTCCGCAAATTTCTCGATAGCCCAAGTGCCGGCGAAATATCCGCGGCGCTGGCAAAAAAGGCCCGCAACACGGGCTCGGAAGACCAGTTGGCTTCGGAAACCTGAATCGCCTCCGGCAACGCCAGCATCCGATCGCGCAGATAACTCAGCGCCATTCCGACCGATGGCGCCAACGAATCCTGATACCCATGGAGCAATTTAAGACGCGGATTCGTCAGCGTGACAGCTTTGTCAATGGCCTTCAGCACAACCTCGTCCGAAGGATTTTCAGAATCGAGATGCGACAGACGACTCTTGAACCAGTCGAGAATACCCATACCCATGCACCTACCTAGATCCGTCAGCCATCCCGGGCATCATACGCTCCTGCCAAAACAAAAAACCGGCTCTTTGCCGGTTTTTTGGTCGATCCGAACGAAGCAATCAATCGAACGGATGACGACGCAAGATGGTTTCATCCCGTTCCGGACCGGTCGAGATAATGTCGATCGGAATTTCGCAGAGCGCCTCGATACGCGCCAGATACGCCCGCGCCGCTGGCGGCAGGACGTCGTGCGAGGTCGCGCCAACCGTTGACTCTTGCCAACCAGACATCGTCTCCAGAATCGGTTCGCAGCCAGCCACTTCTTCTGCCCCGATCGGCAATAGATCGAGCGTCTTTCCATCGAGTTTGTAACCGGTACAGATCTTCAGTTCAGACAGACCGTCAAGTACGTCGAGCTTGGTAATGCACAGCCCGGTAATTCCGTTAATCTGAATCGAGCGCTTGAGGGCAGGAACATCGAACCAGCCACAACGACGCTTGCGCCCCGTCACCGTCCCGAATTCGCGGCCAACCTGAGACATTTGGTACCCAGGGGTGCCTTCCGTCTCGATATCA
>CAYUYI010000525.1:0-1809 GCA_964448995.1 uncultured Propionivibrio sp.
GCGTCTCGGCCATGATGAACGCGACCGCACCCATCACCGGCGGCATGATCTGTCCACCCATCGACGAGGTGGCTTCGACCGCGCCCGCGAACACCGGGGTATAGCCGAAGCGCTTCATCAGCGGAATGGTGAACTGCCCGACCGTCAGGACATTGGCGACCCCCGAGCCGGAGATCGTTCCCATCAGTCCGGAGGAAATGACTGCCACCTTGGCCGGCCCGCCCTGCGCCTGGCCGACCAGGCCCAGCGCCAGCGCATTGAACAGCCGGATCATGCCGGCATGTTCAAGGAATGTGCCGAACAGGATGAACAGAAAAATGTAGGTGGCCGAAACCAGGGTCGGCGTGCCGAGAATGCCGTCGCTGCCGAGATAGAGTTGGCTGACGATCTGGTCGAAGCCATAACCGCGGTGGGCGATCGAGATCGGCAGATACTGACCGAAAAACCCGTAGGCGAGGAAGGCCCCGCAAACCAGCGGCAAGGCCCAGCCCATGACGCGACGCGCTGCCTCGAAGACCAGTACCGAAGCCAGCGTGGCGACCACCAGATCGGCCGTGGTCGGGTCGCCGGAGCGGGCAATCAGGTCGGCTTCGAAAATCAGGTGGTAGAAGCCGAGCGAGAACGCGACCAGCGCAACGATGAGATCCGGCCACGGCAGCTTGTTGTGGTGCTTGCCCTGGCGCGCCGGGTAGAGCAGAAAAATCAGCATCATCAGGAAGCTGACGTGCAGTGCCCGGATCACCAGGCTGGAAAAGGGATGGAAGGCCGCGACCGCGATCTGGTAGGCAGAAAACGACAGTGCCGCGGCCATCGCCAAGTGTCCGGCCCAGCCACTGAGCTTGCGCTGATGCCCATGTTCCTCGAAATCGGAATGTTCCGGATGAATCTCGACTTTGCTCTCGCTCATACGCCTTGCCCGTGTTGATGTTCCGTCGGTAAAACAACACCGCGTCGCTCAGTGGGCGGCGCGGTGTGTGCGCTTCGATGCTTACTTGATCAGGCCGATTTCACGATAGTACTTTTCGGCGCCCGGATGCAACGGGGCCGGCGGTGTCTTGGCGGCATTCTCTTTCTTGATCGCCTTGGCGGCCGAGTGCGCGGCGCTCATCTGATCGAGGTTCTCGAACATCGACTTGGTCATCGTATAGACGGTGTCGGTCGATACGCCTTCATGCGTGACCAGATAGTTGAAGACCGAGACCGTCGTCACGTCGCTGTTTTGTCCCTCATAGGTTTTGGCGGGAATGACACCGACAAGGAAAGCCGGGTCGTTGATCTTGGCCACGATCTCGGCCGGAATGGTCAGGAAGTTGACCTTCTGCGAGACCGCCAGGTCACGCAGTGCCGCGACGCCGAGGCCCGATGACAAGAGCGTGACGTCGAGCTGCTTGTTCTTCATCAATTCGACCGATTCGGCATAGGAGAGGTATTCGACCTTGGAGAAATCCTTGTAGCTGATGCCTGCCGCCTTGAGGATTTCACGGACGTTGAGCTCCGTGCCGGATTTTGGTGCGCCGACCGAAATCCGCTTGCCCTTGATATCGGCCAGCGACTTGATGCCCGAGTCCGCCGTGGCGACGAAATGGATGTAGTTCGGGTACAGCGTCGCGATCGTGCGCAGTTTCTTCAGCGGCGACTTGAAGCCGGCTTCCTCGTTGCCTTTCCAGGCATCCGACAGCGAGTCGCCCAGCGAGATGGCGGCTTCGCCGCGTCCGGCCTGGAGCAGGTTCAGGTTCTCGGCACTGGCCTTGGTCGCCTGGACTGAAGTTTTTGAACCGGGAATGGCTTTGCCATAGATTTGCGAGAGCG
>CAYUYI010000526.1:0-1809 GCA_964448995.1 uncultured Propionivibrio sp.
GGGCCTCCGTTTCCGCACTCACTGTGTACAGACTGTAGCTGAGAATAGCCGAAGCAGCGGCGATGCCTATCAGCTTGTCGAGCAAGACCGGATCATAGTCATCCAGAACGGCGCGGTGACTTGAGCCGTTGCCGTCCAAAACATTGAGCTCCGCCCGTCGCTTGGCGAACCCCAGAAACAAGGTCACCATCAATCCGCACAGCATCAGCCAGTGCGATGGTGCGATGCCAACGCCGAGCGTGCCCGCCAGAATACGCAGCATGAACCCGGCAGAAATGATGAAAACATCGAGCAGAACAACATGTTTCAGACCCAACGAATACCCGACATTGAGTACCGCATAGGCCAGCACGATCGTTAACACGGTCGGCGAGACGCTCGCGGCCAACACCAGCGACGCCAAAAAACAGACACAGCCGAGCGCCAGCGCCTGCGCTACGCCGATCTCGCCGGAGGCCAGCGGCCGTAAGCATTTTTCTGGATGTTCACGATCGCGGTCACGGTCAAGAAAATCGTTCAGCACGTAGATCGCTGACGCCACCAGGGAAAAGGCGACCGCCGCCACCGTCACACGCTGCACCAGCGCCAAATCGCTCCAGGCATGCCCGAACAAAAGACCGACGAAGACAAAACTGCTCTTGAGCCACTGATGTGGCCGGAGTAGCTTGAGAAGACCTCTCACGGACCTCATGTCTCTGTTTTTCCAAGGAGGTAGGTTGACAAAAAACGTTGCGCCATGCGGCCCCCGAACTTAACGGCTGGCAGCCGCCAGCCGCCGTTCACGCACGCCCTGAGCCAGCATTCCCAGAACCTGCAGAGAATCTTCCCAACCGATGCAGGCATCGGTGATGCTCTTGCCGTACTCGAGTGTACGACCCGGCACCAGATTCTGCCGACCCTCAACGAGATGCGACTCAACCATCACGCCCATGATTCGATCTTCACCGGCGGCCAATTGCCCGGCGACATCACGCGCCACGTCGATCTGCCGTTTGAATTCCTTGCTGCTGTTGGCGTGGGAGAGGTCGATCATCAGTCGCGCCACCAGCGCCGCCGAGGCAATTTCTCGCGCTGCGGCATCCACGTGGGCAGCATCGTAGTTTGGTGCCTTGCCGCCGCGCAGGATGACATGGCAATCCTCGTTACCCGAAGTCGAGACGATCGCCGAAATCCCCCCCTTGGTCACCGACAAGAAATGGTGTGGCGACTGCGCGGCGCGGATGGCGTCGATGGCAATGCGGACGTTGCCGTCGGTCCCGTTTTTGAAACCAACGGGACACGACAGGCCGGAGGCCAGTTCGCGGTGCACTTGCGACTCGGTCGTGCGCGCCCCGATTGCCCCCCAAGCGATCAGGTCAGCAGTGTATTGCGGGGTGATGGTATCGAGGAACTCGGTCGCGCAGGGCAGTCCGAGTTCATTGATTTCGAGCAGTAGATTGCGCGCCAGCCGCAGCCCCTCGTTGATACGGAAACTGTTGTCAAGGCGCGGATCGTTGATCAAACCCTTCCAGCCCACCGTCGTGCGCGGCTTCTCAAAATAGACACGCATCACAATCAACAGATCCTGCGCAAAATGCGGCACCTCGGCCAACAGTCGTTTGGCGTAATCATAGGCAACATCGACGTCGTGAACCGAACACGGCCCGATCACCACCAGCAGCCGATCGTCAGCACCATGCAGGATGCGATGGATCGCCTGACGACCAGCGAAGGTCGTTTGCGCCGCCCGGTCACCCATCGGGAACTCGCGGAAGATGTGCGACGGTGGCACCAGCTCTTTGATTTCGCGGATTCTCAGGTCATCGGTAT
>CAYUYI010000527.1:0-1802 GCA_964448995.1 uncultured Propionivibrio sp.
TCGGATCGGCGATATCGCGCTGCAATTCCGCATAGAGATATTTGGCGTTGAAAATATAGATTCCCATGCTACACAATGCATAGTCGGGCTTGCCCGGCATCGCTGGCGGGTCGGCCGGTTTCTCGACGAATTCGGTGATCTTCATGTCATCATCGACCGCCATGACGCCGAATCCGGTCGCATCCTTGCGCGGCACTTCGATGCAAGCGATCGAACATTCCGCGCCACTCTCGACATGGTCGACCAGCATCGCGGCATAATTCATCTTGTAGATGTGGTCCCCCGCAAGAATGACGATGTACTCCGGACCCGGACGGTAGTTTTGAAGAATATCCAGATTCTGATAGATTGCATCGGCGGTGCCGCGATACCACGACTCCTCGTCAACACGCTGCTGCGCCGGCATCAGATCGACAAACTCATTCACCTCGCCACGCAGGAACCCCCATCCACGCTGCAAGTGGCGCAACAAGCTGTGCGACTTGTATTGGGTAACTACGCCAATCCGCCGCATCCCCGAATTGACACAGTTCGAGAGCGCAAAATCAACAATCCGGAACTTCCCTCCGAAATAAACCGCCGGCTTGGCTCGCGTGTCAGTCAGTTCGTATAGACGACTGCCACGCCCGCCTGCCAGAACCAATGCCACAGCCCGACCGGGCAACTGAAATGTGCGCCTGTCAATCATGATTTTTCTCCCTCGAAATTCCCTGCTCCATGGCTCTGCGACTGATCCTGCTAACTGATGACATCCGGACGTTCCCTCCCTGTCATTTCAACAATCGTTGCCACCGACTCGGCTAGGGCAATCAGCGGGGCCAGCGCTTCCTGTGTCGGTACGCCATGCTGTGCCGGATCGGCGACATAGCGCTCGAGATAGACCCGCATCGTCGCGCCTTCGGTACCGGTCCCCGACAGTCGGAAAACCACACGGGAACCGTCATCGAGAAGAATTCGTACGCCCTGCCGGTCGCTGCGCGAGCCATCCACGGGATCGATGTAACTAAAGTCATCCGCCGCACGAACGCGCATTCCGCTGATCGTCTGCCCAGCCAGCGTCGGCAATTTCGCGCGTAATGCGGCAAAGAGCGCCTCGGCCTTGACCGTTTCGACGCCCTCGTAGTCGTGCCGCGAATAAACGTTACGCCCGAATTTACGCCAGTGATCGCACACAACTTGCTCGACCGTTTCGTTGCGCGCCGCCAAGATATTGAGCCAGTACAACACGGCCCACAAACCGTCTTTTTCGCGTACGTGGCTGGAACCGGTACCCGCGCTTTCTTCACCACACAACGTCGCCTTACCAGCGTCAAGCAGCGTACCGAAAAATTTCCACCCCGTCGGCGTCTCGAAGCACGGAATTCCCAAGGCCGCCGCCACACGATCGACCGCGCAGCTCGTCGGCATCGAGCGGGCCACACCGGCCAACCCATGCGCATACGCAGGAATCAGTTGGTAGTTGGCCGCAATGACGGCCAGGCTGTCGCTTGGACTGACGATGAAATTGCGCCCGACAATCATGTTGCGGTCACCATCGCCATCAGACGCCGCGCCGAAGGACAGGCCAAGTTTCGGATCGGCCATGGCCGCCACGAGGTCGGCGGCATAGACCGGATTGGGATCGGGATGCCCGCCGCCGAAGTCGGGTAGCGGCGTACCATTGACCACAGTTCCGGCCGGAGCACCGAGTCGTTTTTCCAGGATTTCTTTGGCGTACGGCCCGGTCACCGCGTGCATCGCGTCAAAGCGCATGCGAAATTCCGGACGCGCCAGCAGATTTCCGATCGCCTTGAAATCGAACA
>CAYUYI010000528.1:0-1797 GCA_964448995.1 uncultured Propionivibrio sp.
ATACAACACCAAGAAATGATGATGAAGGCGCAATGCAGCGCATGGGCGCGTCGCTCGCCAACTGGGCCGAAAAATGGTTCCCGGATGCCTATGTGTTTGCCGCCATTGCGGTGCTGGTGGTCGTCGTCGCCGCCCTGGCGATGGGCCGGACACCGGCGCAGGTATCGGTCGATTTCGGCAAATCGTTCTGGAATTTGATCCCCTTCACCATGCAGATGGCCTTTGTGGTGATCGGCGGCTACATCGTTGCAGTGTCGCCACCGGTGCGCAAGGTGATCATGTGGTTGGCCCAGTTCCCGAAAACGCCGAAAGTGGCCGTCGCCTATGTGGCTTTCGTGGCCATGATGGCGTCGTTGCTGAGCTGGGGCTTCAGCCTGATTTTCGCCGGCATTCTGATGCGCGAAGTCAGCAAACGGGTGCCTGGCGTTGACTACCGTGCCATGGGGGCTGCGGGCTATCTTGGCCTCGGCAGCATCTGGGCCTTGGGTCTGTCATCATCTGCCGCGCTGCTGATGGCGACCAAGGGCTCGATCCCGCCGGCGCTACTCAAGATCAGCGGTGTCATCCCGCTGGCCGACACGCTGTTTACGTGGCAGAACCTAGTCATGATCGTCGTGTTGCTGGTGCTGTCGGTATGGATCTGCTATGCCTCGACACCGACCGCCGACAAGGCCAAGACCGTCGAAATGGCCGGGATTACCTACAAGGAAGAGAACGAGGATATCGGTACGCCGCAGACACCGGGCGAGAAACTGGAATTCAGCCCGGTCCTGACGCTGGTCATCGTCGCCCTCGGTGCCGTCTATCTTTACGACGTGTTCAGCACCAAAGGCGGTCTGGCGGCACTCGACCTCAATACCTATAACTTCATGTTCTTGATCGCCGGCATGCTGCTGCACTGGACGCCGCGCTCGTTCCTGCGTGCCGCTGCCAAGTCGGTGCCGATGACCGGTGGTGTGCTGTTGCAATTCCCGCTGTATGCCGGGATCTTCGGCGTGTTGATGGGGTCGGGCTTGAACGAGGTGCTGGCCAAGTTCTTTGTCTCGATTTCGACCCAGGAAACGCTGCCGTTGGTCGGCGGCATCTACTCCGCGATTCTCGGCCTGTTCCTGCCATCGGGCGGTGGCAAGTGGGTGGTCGAAGCACCGTATCTGTTGCAGGCTGCGAATGAGTTGAAGGTCAATCTGGCGTGGATGGTGCAGGTCTACAACGCAGCCGAAGCGCTGCCGAACTTCATCAATCCGTTCTGGATGCTGCCGCTGATGGGCCTGACCGGCGTCAAGGCGCGTGACCTCGCCGGCTATTCGACACTGCAGCTGATCTTCCATACGCCGGTGGTGCTGTTCCTGCTCTGGCTGCTGGGACTGACGCTGCCGTACGTTCCGCCAGTTCTCGGATAATATCGGCTTTCAGGCGGCCGTAGGATTGCGGCCGCCTTCATTTTCAGGAAGGGTTTGTCATGACCAAAGAAGTTGTAGCACTCAGTGCCGTACGATCGGCGATTGGCGGCTTTGGTGGCTCGTTGAGCGGGCTGGCGCCGGAAGAATTGGGCAGTCTGGTCGCCAAGGAAGCCTTTGTCCGTGCCGGGGTGGATCCCAAGCAAGCCACCTACGCCGTCGTCGGCAACGTCATTCCCTGTGGCTTCAGTTTCCCCTACGTCCCACGGCGCGTCACCATCGGCGCCGGCATGGCCATGGAATCGACCGTGATGGCCTGCAACCGCCTGTGCGGATCCGCCATGCAGGCCATCATCAACGTTGCCCAGAACATCCTGCTTGGCGATGCCGAGATCGGCCT
>CAYUYI010000529.1:0-1792 GCA_964448995.1 uncultured Propionivibrio sp.
TTGGGTTTGGCCATTGCGCTTGGCGTCGTGCGGGCGCATGGTGGCACCATCGAGGTTCGCTCAGTGCCCGGGGAAGGGTCGGAATTCGCGATGGTTTTACCGACGGGCGAGGATGTCGTCGAATCATCCGGGGCAAGTCAACAAGTCAATCAAATTTAACGGGATACCATGGCCCAGGGATTACCTATTCTGGTCGTCGAAGACGACCCCAATCTGCGCGAAGCAGTTTGCGATACGCTTGAGTTGGCCGGCCAGGCCGTCATTTCGGCGGGGAGCGGCGAAGCGGCGCTGGAACTTCTGGCGAAACAGGCGGTAGCGCTCGTTGTCAGCGATGTGCGCATGATGCCAATGGACGGAATTACGCTCCTCAAAGAAATACGCGAACGGCTACCACATTTGCCGGTCGTTCTGATGACGGCGTTCGCCGATGTCGATCGGGCGGTCGAGGCCATGCGTGCGGGGGCCTGCGATTTCCTGCTCAAACCCTTTGAACCGAAAGCCTTGCTGGAGCATGTGGCGCGCTATCGACTGCCCGAGGCGCTCGATGATGCACGCGTAGTGGCGCAGGATTCTGCGAGCCGCAACCTGTTTGCGTTGGCCACCCGGGTGGCACAGACCGACACCACGGTGTTGTTGACGGGCGAGAGCGGCGTCGGCAAGGAGGTGGTTGCCCGTTACATCCACAACCATTCGGCACGCCGGGAGGGGCCGTTCGTGGCCATCAATTGCGCGGCGATTCCCGATACCTTGCTAGAGGCCACGCTGTTCGGGTACGAGAAGGGGGCTTTCACCGGCGCGCAACAGGCGCAGGCCGGCAAGTTTGAACAGGCACAGAGCGGCACGCTGCTGCTCGACGAAGTCACCGAAATGCCGCTGAGCTTGCAAGCCAAGCTATTGCGGGTCTTGCAGGAACGGGAAGTCGAGCGGGTGGGAGGGAAAAAACCGGTGGCGCTCGATATCAGAATTGTCGCCACTTCCAACCGCGACATGGCCGAAGCGGTGGCCAAGGGCGTGCTGCGCGAGGACGTGTATTACCGGCTCAACGTCTTTCCCTTGCTGATTCCGTCGCTGCGCCAGCGTCCGGAAGATATCGTGCCGCTGGCCCGGCACTTTCTGGCCGAGCACGGCGGCAGGGCGGGGCGGACCGGGTTGCGCCTCTCCCCTGCCGCAGAACATGTGCTCAAGGGCTATGCCTGGCCGGGGAACGTGCGCGAACTTGAAAACGTGGTGCAACGAGCGGTGATCTTTGCCGTGGGGGATATCGTCGAACCCGATGCACTGCATCTCTCGCCGCAGGCCGGATGGGCGCAGGCACCCATCGCTCCGTTGCCAATCGTGGCTGCGTCCTCAGAGGGGCCGGCCAAAACGGATAACTTGCGCGATCTTGAGCGCGAGCATATCCTCGATACGCTGGCTGCTGTGGGAGGTTCTCGCAAACTGGCCGGAGAGCGTTTGGGGATGTCGGAACGAACTTTGCGGCACAAACTCAAACAATATCGGGAGGCCGGTTTCTTTTCCGATTAGGCCGGAAATTTCTGGCGCGTTTCTTGCGTAGAAATCGCTGAAGTTGTTTGGCGTTGATGGAGATAGGTAATGGATACCAAGGGAATCGATCAAATGTTGAGCGTGCTGCGTGCGACTGCAGCACAGGCTGGTGGCCGCACGGTGGATACTCAAAGTACCACGGCGGGGGGGGTAGATTTTGCCCAGGTGTTGCAGAACTCCATCGCTCAGGTTAATCAGACGCAACAACAGGCGGAAGCGATGGCGGCAAATTTTGCCGCCGGCGACA
>CAYUYI010000530.1:0-1788 GCA_964448995.1 uncultured Propionivibrio sp.
CCCGCAGCGTTACCGCCCCATCCATCCGCCATCGACGGTGATGATGGTTCCATTGACGTAGTCGGACGCGGAAGAAGCGAGGTAGATGGCGGCGCCGACCATGTCTTCAGGCTTGCCCCAGCGTCCGGCCGGAATGCGCGCCATGATCTGGCTGCTGCGCGTGGCGTCGGCCTTGAGCGCGGTGTTCATCTCGGTGTCCATGTAGCCCGGGGCAATGCAGTTGACGTTCACGCCCTGGCTCGCCCATTCGTTGGCCAGCGCTTTGGTGAATTGGGCAACGGCGCCTTTGCTGGCCGCGTAGGCGGGCACGGTCAGTCCGCCCTGGAAGGAGAGCAGCGAGGCGATGTTGATGATTTTGCCTTTGCCTTGGGCGAGCATGCGCTTGCCGACTTCCTGACACAGGAAGAAGACGGCGTTCATGTTGACGTCGATGACGTAGTTCCAGTCTTTGCGGGGGAATTCGGCGGCTTTGTGGCGGCTTTGCACGCCGGCGTTGTTGACGAGGATGTCGATGCGGCCGAAGTCGGCTTGAACCCGGGCGACGAGGGCAGGGATGCCGTCGAGGTCGGCAAGGTCGTGGGCGTAGAACTGGCCGCGTACGCCACAGGCGGTGATCTGGTCGAGGACGTCCTGGTCGAGACTGCGACCAACGACGGCGACGTGGGCGCCGGCTTTGGCCAGGCCGATGGCCATGGCTTTGCCGAGGCCGCGACTGGCGCCGGTGAAGAGGGCGACTTGGCCTTTGAGGCTGAAGAGGTCGAGCATGTTTCTCTCTGTCTTTCTCTCTTAGAGTTTGAAGAGCATTTTGATGGCGTTGGTGCCTTTGAGCAGGTCCTGGAAGACTTGGGGGGCCTGTTCCGGGGCGGAGACGGTGAGGATTTGTTCGAAGTCGATGGTGCCGCTGGCGAGGATGCGGGCGGCGATGTCGAAGTCGCGGCGTTCGTAGACGCGGATGCCGATCAGGGTGAGTTCTTTGAATTCGACTTTGAGGAGGTCGACTTCGGGGGGCTTTTTGTAGGAGCCGACGACGACGGCGGTGCCGCGCACTTTGATGACGTCCATGAGGGTGTTCTGGACGCTGGGATGGGCGGCGCAGTCGAAGGCGTAGTCGGCGCAGAGGCCGCCGGTGTGGGCTTTGACTTGGGCGAGGATGTCGTCGTGGGCGGCGTCGATGGGGGTGAAGCCGAGTTTGCGGGCGATTTCCAGTCGGTAGGGGTTGGCTTCGATGACGAGGACGCGGGAGGCGCCGAAGTAGCTGAGGCAGGCGGCGACGCAGAGGCCGATGGGGCCGGCGCCGTAAACAACGGCGGTGTCGCCAGGTTTGTAGCCGGAGCGACGGACGGCGTGGACGCCCACGGCAACCGGTTCGATGAAGGCGCCGAGTTTGAGGTTGAGGCCGGCGGGGATTTCGACGACTTTGTCGGCCGGGACTTTGACGTATTCGGCCATGCCGCCGTCGCAGTCGATGCCGATGAGTTTGAGGGTGTTGCAGACGTGCGGGGTGCCGTTCTTGCAGGGTTCGCACTGGCCGCAGGAGAGCAGCGGGTAGACGGTGACCGGGGTGCCTTTGGCCAGGGTGGGATGCCCGGCTTCAATCACGCCGGAGAATTCGTGGCCCATGACCAGCGGCGCCTGGGCGCGCGGGTGGGTGCCTTGGTAGATGAACATGTCGGAGCCGCAGATGCCGGCATACGCGACCTTGATCAGCACTTCGCCTGCCCCAGGGGCCGGCACCGCTTTCTCTTCCGACACCACCTCCCCTGCCCCTTTGTAAATGATGCTCTTCAT
>CAYUYI010000531.1:0-1785 GCA_964448995.1 uncultured Propionivibrio sp.
TCGAGAAAGCGCCGGAACTGCCCGACCGTCACTTCGGTCCGGCCCAAGTAGAAATCCTGGGTGATGCGCACGCGATGAACGGGGCCTTCATCGTCAATCTTTGTGAAACGGCGTTGATCGTATTGTGGAAAGGCAGCCGCCATCGCTTCCACCGTCTCGTCGCTGCCCATCAGGAACTCACCTGCCGGCACGCGCACGAAAACCATGCCCAGCGAATCGACCAAGCCGGAATCACCAGCCGGCATGGCCGCGCAACCCGCCAACACACAGCCAGACAGGCAAGCCAGAAGGCGCATCCAGATTGGCTTCCAGGGCATCCTATGCGCCCAATCGCAGGGTGTAGTCATCGAAGTCCGACCGCGAGAAACAGCAGAACACCACCTCGCGGATGCCGGGACAGTCGGCCAGCGTCGCGCGCACCGTCGCGATGGCCAGATCGGCAGCCAGTTCAAACGGGTAGCCATAAACACCGGTACTGATGCAGGGAAAGGCAATGCTCGCACAACCGTGCTCGACCGCCAGTCGCAGCGCATTCCGGTAACACGCCGCCAGCTGTTCCGCCTCGCCCTGCGTGCCACCCTGCCAGACCGGCCCGACGGTGTGGATGACGTAGCGCGCCGGCAAACGATACGCCCGGGTCAACTTGGCTTCGCCCGTCGCACAACCGCCGAGCGTCCGGCATTCGGCCAGCAATTCCGGGCCGGCGGCACGATGAATCGCACCATCGACACCGCCACCACCAAGTAGCGACGCATTGGCCGCATTGACGATCGCATCGATTTTCAGTCGGGTGATATCGCCCTGAACGGCGCGCAGGATCGCGGTCATGGCCGGCCTCCGGTTTTATTCAGTTTCAAAAACGATTTCCGTACCGACGAAGGCCGGAACGAAGCGTTCGCCGAATACCGCCTGTAGCCGCGCCATCATGGCAAATCCGGTGCAATGGTTGGCGGCCACAAAATCCGGTGCATAGTCGGCGAGTTGCGCCAGCGTCGCCGCCTGTTGCACCTCGCCCACCGGCCCCAGATGGGTGCCGCCGATCCAGCCATGCAGCCGCTGGCAACCGGTCACGGCCAGGCCATGCTGCACCACATTCACCAGGCCGGAATGGGTACAGCCGCTGATCACCACCAGTCCGCGCGACGTCCGGCAATACAAGGCCATGTCGTCTTCCAGCGGATCCTGGCAATCGCAGCCTCGCGCCGCATCCGGGGCGACCAGATGTGCATCGCCCGTCTCGAAGACCGTCACGCGCGGCACCGATCCGCTCAACCACAACCCCGGCAGGCATTCCAGCGGCTCACGAACCCACTGAAAATCGGCCCCCAGTGCCGCCAACCGTTCCGGCCGGGTCGGAATACCCACGAAACGGCGCGTACCGCGCGAGTCCGAGTATTTTTCGCCGAAGGCTTTTTCGTGCAGATAGACCGGCAGGCGCTTGCCCGCGCGCTCGAGCACCTGAGGCAAGCCGCCGGTGTGGTCGTAGTGACCATGGCTGAGTGCAATCGCGTCGAGCGACGACGGCGAGACGCCAAGCAACCCGAGATTGTGCACCACCGTGCCCGTCTGGCCGGTATCAAGGAGCAAGCGTTTTCCGCCAATATCCAGGAGCATCGACAAGCCGTGCTCGCCGAGAAACGGTTTGGAAGAATTGATCGGTACTCCGTTATCAACCACGATCGTGACTTTGGCGCTCATCGTGCAAGACTCCCTGGCAGAATCCGGAAATAACGACGGGGACCGAAGTCCCCGCCGGCTTTTCTTTGGTAACAAGGCTCAAGCAGC
>CAYUYI010000532.1:0-1775 GCA_964448995.1 uncultured Propionivibrio sp.
AGGCTCGGTACGCTCAAGGATCTGACTCTGACACAAGCCAGAAGGCTCGCCAGTGTCCGAAAAGTAGAACACGCCCAAACCGCCAAGCTAGAACCAGCGCTGACCTCTGTTGCTGGCGATATGTCGCTCGACACCTTCATGGTTGAGCACTACTTTCCATACGCCAAAATTCACAAGAGGTCGTGGAAGCGTGATGAGCAGCTATACCGCCTCAGAATTAAAGCGAAATTCGGGGATTCCAAACTGTCTGCCATCACTCGTTATCAGGTGCTGCAATTTCAGAATAAGTTGAGCGAAGAGAAATTGAGTCCGGCTAGTCAGGATCACCACGTCAAATTGCTGCGACGTGTCTTCAATGTGGCAGTGCAGTGGGAGTTCCTGGAAAAGAATGTCCTGACCGGTATCAAGCTTCTATTGGTAGATAACGAGTTACATGATGTGGCCGACGACGAGCAGTTGCAGCGCCTCGTTGAAGTTTTACGCACCGATGAGAATCGGCCTGTCTGCAATATCCTGATGTTCCTCCTGAGTACCGGGGCGCGCTTGAACGAGGCATTGCAGGCGAAATGGCAGCAAGTGGATTTGGAGAAGGGAATTTGGACGATTCCCGCCGATAAGGCGAAATCGAAGCGTTCCCGGACGGTTCCGCTAAACGAGTCGGCGATGTATGTGTTAGCAGAAGCTGGCAAGATGAAACGGTTCGACACGATTTTCGCCAACCCGAACACTGGCAAACCTTTTACGACCATTACTCGTGTCTGGTATCGCCTGCGGAAAGCGGCAGGGATTACCGAAATGCGTATCCATAGTCTGCGCCACCAATTTGCTTCCCTCATCGTGTCGAGCGGTAGAAGCCTCTTTGATGTGCAAGTCCTATTGGGACACAGTGATCCACGTGTTTCGCAGCGCTACGCGAAGTTATCGGTGCAGGCCCTTAAGGAGGCATCCAGCTTCGGGTCGATAATTGTTCCGAAGTCACAACCGCCGATCCCGCCTGCATCGACGGATGGCGGCACACAACAGCAAGGAGAACCCGATTCTCCACAGGTGGAAAAGGCGTTACCCCAAAACGTCGTGGAATTTCCACGGGCTGCTTGATGGCGGTTGCTCGGGTAAGCTGCTGCTTATCCGGGCTGCGCCGCCATAAATCAGCGTATGCGGCACCCCGTTCGGCCGGTTCGGCGGGCGGATGCGTCAAATCGGACGGGGTCGGTCGAAAGTATACGCAAGGGGTTGATTCAGTTTAGAATCGCGGCCTGAAAACCGCGGCATTAAGCAGTTAGGTTCGGAAAACGGTTCGGTAGACGCGGAAAGCAGCTAGGCGAGAGGACAAAAACTCTTAGTTTTCTTCGCTTATGGGCAGCCCACTCAGTGCAGTGGTTTGTATTGAAAATCCGCGTGTCCGTGGTTCGATTCCGCGACTGGCCACCAGAATACAAGCGGCTTCCAGCGATGGAAGCCGTTTTCATTTCTGGGGCGGGCTAGCACTGGGCTATCATGGCGATCAAAGGCCAGCGCTAATTCCTTGCCGTTCTGGTGGCTCTACCGAGACCAAGTTCTCGCCGAAAGCGTAGCCATAGCGAACTTCTGACTAGATTGAATAGTCTCTCGCAGATGTGCGGCAGATACGCTCTCTACGGCCCACACTTCCGCTACAAGGAGTATTTTGGCCCCGATGACTGGTCGGACTTTCCTGACCGCTACAACATCGCGCCATCGCTAAGCGTTCCGGTGATCCGGCAATCACCAGAAGGACGGCGCGTTGTTAGCCTGCT
>CAYUYI010000533.1:0-1774 GCA_964448995.1 uncultured Propionivibrio sp.
GCCTTCAATTGCCCGCATTGCGCCGCGCCGCTGGTGATCCACTCGCCGGCCATCGAAAGCATCGGCTGCCCGAGTTGCGGATCGATCATCGGTTTCGAGAACGAGAAGGTCAAACTCCTGCGCAAGGCGGCGCAGGACTTGCGGGTAACGCCCTGGCTCCCGCTCGGCAGCAAGGGCCGGCTGGCCGAGATCGATTGGGAGGTCATCGGTTTCCTGCAGCGCTGTTCGCACGCGGACGGCGAGGCCTACACCTGGTCCGAATACCTGCTGTTCAACGTGAACGAGGGCTTTGCCTGGTTGACTGAATATCAGGGGCACTGGAACTTCGCACGCACGCTGTCCAAACCCCCTTCGGTGGCGCGCGGCCAGTATTCCTTCTGGCGCGGCAAAGGGCTGTACAAGCTGTTCAGCTCCTGCCAGGCCGAGGTGACATACGTGATCGGCGAGTTCTACTGGCGCGTGGCCGTCGGGGAAACCTGCCTTGTGGAAGACTATATCCTGCCGCCGCAGATGTTGTCGCGTGAAGTCAGCAAGAAAGAAGCGATCTGGTCGGAGAGTGACTACCTGGAACCCGAGGCGCTGTGCGCCGCGTTCAAGACCGACATGACGCCGCCGGCGCGCCTCGGCGTCTTCGCCAATCAGCCCAATCCGCTGATCGAAACGCACAAGAAGATCTTCCGGCTGTACTGGGTGATGCTGCTGGCGGCGACGCTGGTGCAACTGGCGTTCGTCTTCGTTCTCTCGTCGAATACCGTGCTGCGTCAGCAGATTGTGATGTCCACGCTCAATCCCGAAGCTTCGCTGATGTCGCAGGAGTTTGTACTGAAAAGCCATGCGCAGGCGCTGCGCCTCAAACACACCACCGATATCGACAATAATTGGGTCGAGATTACCAGCACGCTGGTCGAAAAGAACAGTGGCGAAGCCTACCAGGGGTCACAGGAAATCAGCTATTACCGCGGCGTCGACGAAGGCGAGAGCTGGTCGGAGGGGGCGCGTGACGATGCGATCGTCTTCAAGGACATTCCGGCCGGAACCTATTACCTGAACGTTGAATTCGATCTCGGGAGCGACCGCAACTTCGTCCGGGACTATTCGATCGTCGACACCGTGGAGGTGACGCGGAATCCGGTCGGATGGTCGAACTATGTGCTGGTGCTCATCCTGTTAAGTGCTTTCCCGCTGATCTCGCGCTGGCGCCGTAACGCTTTTGAAGCGAAACGTTGGGAGGAGAGCGATCTCGCTGGTGAGAGTGACGACGGGGAGGACGATTGAAATGTTCAGATCCAACATCGTCATCGGTCTGCTCGCCCTGGCATTGTTTGCCGGTGCGCAGTATCAGGGGTGGAACCTGTTTGATCGAGATGCCTCGCAGACTTCGCGACTCTCGGGCAACAGTAGCCGCGCGTATCACAAATAGAAAGGGCGTCTCCGTGTCAGGCGTTTGCGAACAGGTAGTTGTCCGCTGCCAGCGCACCGTCAACCCAGCCCCCGCCGAGCCATTCGGTGTCATGGGCCTCGCCGGCCGCCCCGAGCGCGACAAACAGCGGCAGAAAATGCTCTGGCGTCGGATGGGCGCTGTGAGCGCCGGGCGCTGCATGCGGCCAGTCGAACAGCGTTTCGGTATCGCCCGCCAGTAATCGAGTGTGAACGAATTCGCGAAAAGCTTGTGCATCGGCTGACGGCAACGGTCCGCTTGGTCGCAGCCATTCCATCAGGTTGTGCGTCATGTGACCGGACGCCACGATCAACACATTTTCCTTGGTCAGCGGCG
>CAYUYI010000534.1:0-1770 GCA_964448995.1 uncultured Propionivibrio sp.
CGCGAACTCGGTGTCGATCTCTCCAAGGTGACCGCCCGCGGCCCAAAAGGACGCATTCTGCGCGAGGACATCTCCGCCTTCGTCAAAGGCGCGCTGCAGGCCGCTCCTCCCCCGGCCGTGACCTCTGCCAGCCTGGGCGGCGGCCTTGATCTGCTACCGTGGCCGAAGATCGATTTTGAGAAATTCGGGCCGGTCGAACGCCAGCCGCTCTCGCGCATCAAGAAGATCTCCGGCCAGAACCTCGCCCGCAACTGGGTCATGATTCCCGCCGTCACCTATCACGAAGACGCCGACATCACCGACCTCGAAGCTTTCCGCCTCCAGTTGAACAAGGAAAATGAGAAGTCAGGCGCCAAGATCACTATGTTGGCTTTCGTCATCAAAGCCTGCCAGATCGCGCTCGCCAAGTTCCCCGAGTTCAACAGCTCACTGGACGGCGACAGCCTGATTCTGAAGAAATACTTCAACATCGGTTTTGCTGCCGACACGCCGAACGGTCTGGTCGTGCCCGTCATCAAGAACGTCGACCAGAAATCGGTGAGCCAGCTGGCGCTCGAATGCGGCGAACTGGCCAAGAAAGCGCGCGACGGCAAACTCGGACCAGCCGAAATGAGCGGCGCCTGCTTTACGATTTCCAGCGTCGGCGGCATCGGCGGCACCAGCTTCTCGCCGATCGTCAATGCCCCGGAAGTGGCCATTCTCGGCCTCAGCAAATCGGTGATGAAGCCGGTATGGAACGGTTCCGAATTCGTTCCGCGCCTGATCCTGCCGCTGTCGCTGTCGGCCGACCACCGCGTCATCGACGGCGCACTGGGTACCCGCTTCAACGCCTACGTTGCCAAACTGCTCTCCGACATGCGTCGGGCGCTGGTCTGAACGAGAGGAAACCATGAGCCAGATCATCGAAGTCAAGGTCCCCGACATCGGCAATTTTCATGACGTCCCTATCATAGAACTGAGCATCAAGCCCGGCGATAGCGTCAAGGCGGAAGACCCGCTGATGACCCTCGAATCGGACAAAGCGACGATCGACATCCCCAGCCCGAGCGACGGCGTGATCAAGGAATTCAAGGTCAAGGTCGGCGACAAGGTTTCTCAAGGCACGCTCGTCGCGCTGATCGAAACGGTACCCGGCGCGACCGCAGCAGTTGCCGAATCAGCCACGGTGACGCCCGCTGTCGCACCAACGCCACCGCAAGCGAGTCAAACTTCCGCCGATACGGTGGGTCGATATACGGGCTCGGTCGACCTCGAAACCGACATGCTCGTTCTCGGTGCTGGCCCCGGCGGTTACTCCGCCGCCTTCCGCAGTGCCGACCTTGGCATGAAGACCGTGCTCATCGAACGCTATTCGACACTCGGCGGCGTCTGCCTCAATGTCGGCTGCATTCCCTCGAAGGCGCTGCTGCACGTCACCGCCGTCCTTGATGAAACGCAGCACCTGGGCGACTGCGGCGTTACCTTTGCCGCGCCGCAGGTGGATATCGACAAGCTCCGCAGCCACAAGGACAAGGTCATCAAAAAGCTGACCACCGGCCTCGTCGGCATGGCCAAGGCGCGCAAGGTCGAGGTCGTGCGCGGCTACGGCAGCTTCCTCGACGCCCATCATCTCGAAGTCGAAGTCACCGAGGGGACGGCGCAGGACAAGACCGGCACGAAGAAAGTCATCCGCTTCCAGCAGTGCATCATAGCCGCCGGCTCAGCAGCCGTGCATCTGCCCTTCATCCCGCGCGACCCGCGCATCGTCGACTCCACCGGCGCGCTGGAGCT
>CAYUYI010000535.1:0-1766 GCA_964448995.1 uncultured Propionivibrio sp.
CAACGGCGAAGGCGAAGTCGTTTCCGGTATCGCCATGGCGCGCTACGGCCAGAACGCGTTGGAAGTCATCCACAACCTGAAGGACAAGATCGCCGAAATCGGCCCCGGCCTGCCCGAGGGTGTGACCGTGCAGACCGTCTATGACCGTTCCGAACTGATCCACCGCGCCATCGACACGCTCAAGCGCACGTTGATCGAGGAATCGCTGATCGTCGCGCTGGTATGCATCGTCTTCCTGATGCACGTGCGCTCGGCGCTGGTGGCCATCCTGATGCTGCCAGTCGGCATCCTGGTCGCCTTCATCGCCATGCGCCTGCTCGGCATGAACTCCAACCTGATGAGCCTTGGCGGCATCGCCATCGCCATCGGCGCGATGATCGACGCGGCCATCGTCATGATCGAGAACGCGCACAAGCACCTGGAACGCTTACCTGCCGGCCATTCCAACGCCGAGCGTGGCGCTGCCATGCTCGCCGCCTGCAAGGAAGTCGGCCCCGCCATCTTCTTCTCGCTGCTGATCATCACCGTCTCCTTCCTGCCGGTGTTCAGCCTCGAAGGCCAGGAAGGCCGCCTGTTCTCGCCGCTGGCCTACACCAAGACCTTCTCGATGGCCGGCGCGGCATTGCTCTCGATCACGCTGGTGCCGGTGCTGATGCTGTTCTTTATCCGCGGCAAGATCATGCCGGAAGCGCAAAACCCGGTGAATCGTTTCCTGATCTGGGTTTACCGGCCGATCATCGCCGGCGTAATGCGCTGGAAGAAATTGACCATTCTTCTGGCGGTGCTGGCTCTGGGCGTTTCGATCTATCCTGCCTCCAAGCTCGGCTCCGAGTTCATGCCGACGCTCAACGAAGGCACGCTGTTCTACATGCCCGCCTCGCTGCCCGGCATGTCGATCACCAAGGCCGCCGAGATCCTGCAAACGCAGAACAAGATCATCAAGAGCTTCCCGGAAGTCGCTTCGGTCTACGGCAAGGCCGGCCGCGCCAACACCGCGACCGACCCGGCACCGACCGAGATGTTCGAGACAGTGATCAACCTCAAGCCGGAATCCGAATGGCGCGCCGGTATGAACATCGACAAGCTGATCGCCGAGATGGACAAGGCCCTGCAATTCCCCGGCATTTCCAACGCCTGGACGATGCCGATCAAGGCACGCATCGACATGCTGTCCACCGGCATCCGCACCCCGATCGGCATCAAGGTCTTCGGCAAGGATCTGGACGAGATGGAGAAACTCGCCCGGCTAATCGAGGTCGTGGTGAAAAACGTTCCCGGCACCGCCAGCGCTTTTGCCGAACGCCTCACCGGCGGCTTCTACCTCAACATCGAGCCGGACCGCGTCCAACTGGCGCGCTACGGACTGTCGATCGGCGAGTTACAGGACGTGATCGGCAGCGCGCTCGGCGGCGAGATGGTGACCACCACCGTCGAAGGCCGCGAGCGTTACGGCGTCACCGTGCGTTATCCGCGCGAACTGCGTGCCGACCCGCAGCAGATCGCCCGTGAAGTGCTGATCCCGACCATGGACGGCGCGATGATCCCGCTCGGCAAGCTGACCAAGGTCGAAATCGCCAAGGGCGCGCCGGCCATCCGCACCGAGAACGCCCTGCTCTCGGCCTACATCTACGTCGACATCCGCGAACGCGACATCGGCGGCTACGTGGCCGAGGCCAAGAAGGCGGTGGCCGAGCACGTCAAATTCCCGCCCGGCTACTACGTCACCTGGAGCGGCCAGTTCGAGAACATGGAACACGCCATCGAGA
>CAYUYI010000536.1:0-1765 GCA_964448995.1 uncultured Propionivibrio sp.
CGTGCGGACTGCCGCCCGCAACATCACTGGCGGCGTTGCGCAGCGAGTCGGCCAGCTTTTCAAGCAATTCGCGGTCTTTGTCCGTTGTAGCCATTCCACTCAGTATCTGGGCTTCGCCTTGCCAGCGCCGATGTGCGCTGTTCACGGTCGCCGTCGCATTGACCAGCACCTTTGAAGCGGCCTGCAGGATCAGGAGGCAGATGACGAAGCAGCCGACGGAAAAAAGATCAAGCGCCAGGGCCAATTTGTTGAACTCGAACAGCGCCAGCGCCGCGCCAAGGGCGGTCAGCGGGAGTATGGCTGCCGACAGCGCGCCAAGCAGACCGATCGAAGCCATTTGCCCGACATTTCCTTGGCTGCGCCGGGCGGCAATCAGCGAAGGAACATAAAAGATAAACCCCACCGCCAGTGCGAAGAGAGCGATGGAGATGATCACCGGAGCTGTCCATGCCGCCTCGGGCACCAGAATGAGGGCTATCCCCAGCACGGTGGCGCCGGCAATCAGGGCGGCCCAGTCAAGCAGGCTCAAGGTCGGCATGGCAGACTCCTATGGGTGGCGAAAATTTACTGGGCTTCTCCGCAGGACGGACAGAACTTCGCTCCGGGGGTCAATTCACTATTGCATTTCTTGCACGACGGCGCCGTTTTTGCACCGCATTCAGTGCAGAATTTGGCGTTGGCAGGCATGCTGGCCTTGCAGTTCGGGCACCTGGCCGGAAAGTCCTTGCCACAGCGACGGCATTGACGGGCGCCTTCCGGATTGTCCGCGCCACAGGACGGACAGGTATTGGTCGGATCGGCGCAGCTCGGGCAGAATTTGGCTCCCTTGGGGATGACCGCGTTGCATTTGTCGCAGGTCAGCGGCGGTGAATTGTCGACGGGCGCGCCGGCATTGCCTTGCGGGGCAGCCAGGGTTTCTCCGCAACTGCCGCAAAATTTCATTCCCGGATTGTTCGGTGCATGGCAACGCGGACAGACAAGTTGTCCTCCTCCGCCTTGTCCCTGGGCGCCCTGCCCTTGGCCGGTCTGCATCTGCGGCATCAACTGCGAGAACATGCCCCCCATCGGCACGCCCATGCCTATGCCCATGCCCATGCCCATGCCTGCACCCATGACGCTGCCGGCGTTGCCCTCGTTGCCGGCGGCTGTTTCCAGAACATCGAAAGTCCGTTGTTGCTGGTAGTTGGTGCCCAGGAGGCTCATCTCGGTGCGCCGGGCCAGCGCGGTCTTGAGCGTGATGACCGCCGGATCGTCTTCGGGAACATTGATCGAATGGATGTTGAACTGCGCCAGACCGACGCCGTATTCCTCCATGTCGGGCTTCAGCGATTCCTTCAGCATCTCCGACAGGGTTTCAAGCTGGGTGGAAATTTCCAGTACCGACTGACCGTTCTGGATGATCGCCTTGGCGATATGGGTCTTGATCTTGGTGGTGAAAACCCCCTTGAAATAATCGGACAGCGTGGCCACGTCAAAGGCAGGCAGGGTGCCGACCAGTTTCAACAGGAATTTCTTGGAGTCGACCACCTTGATCCCGTACTGCCCGAAAGCGCGTACCGGCACCATGATCTGGAACTTCGGATCCTGCAACTGGATCGGATCGGGGGTTCCCCAGCGAATTTCCAGGTTGGTGGCGCGATTGACGTACCAGACCTCGGCGCTAAAAGGCGATTTGCCGCCAAAGGGGATACCGATCAGCGAGCGCAGTATGGGCAGGTTTTCGGTCGAGAGCGTATGCCGCCCGGCACCGAACGGCCCCTCATAA
>CAYUYI010000537.1:0-1759 GCA_964448995.1 uncultured Propionivibrio sp.
CCAGTCTTTTTTTTCCGGGTTGGCCGAGTCGGGACTCAGGATGATGCGTTGCGCATTCCGCCGGAAAGAGAGATTGTCTGGGGGTGAAATTGGGACGTGGCGCTGTGTCCGTGCCAGGCGCATCTTGTTGCGCATGAAGTCAAGAGAAATGTCCACAACGCTTTCGCGGCCATATTTGCGATAGCGAATGGCGCCGCTGCCACCGAGCAGCGGTTCAATTTCTGCGTAGGCAGCCGGCGAGCACCGCGTGCGGAGCGTGGCGCGGAGGTCGGATTGCCAGTCCTGCGGCGCACGAAGGCACATGAGTTGCCATTTGTGGCGCAAGGCCGAAAGTTGTTCGACATTCAAGGTGTCGCGCAGCGTCTGTGGCGGACTCATGAGCACGAGATCGTAGTCCTCGAGGGTTTGGTCGAGTTCGCTGAGCGGCGGATGGGGGAGGATTTTGAGCGATGGCAGCCAGTTGCGGAGTTGGTACGCAAGCGTACCGTAATAGGTAACTCGGTAGCCGTTCAGGGCTAGGTTGTGGGCCATCATGAGGTAGAGCAGTCCGTCACCAAGGGAGCTGAAGGCGACGAGAGCAACACGGGCGACGCCGTTGGCCATGGGCGCCATTTCGACGTGCGGATCGCCAACAAAGGCGTTCATGTCGATCGCAGGAGCGTTGCGACGGCTGGTAGCGCAAAAAAACGATGCCGTGCAGCTGTGTCGGAGAAGAGGTCCTCCAGGCGGCGGGCGGTGATGGAGGGCGTTGCGCTACCCTGAGCGAAGGCTCGGTTGGCGAAATAGGTGCGCAGGCATGCGGCAAGCTCGGCGCTGTTGCCAAGGGCAAACAGATGGTCCGGGTCGCCGACGACTTCGGGCGCACCGCCGCAGTCAGTGGCAAAAACCGGGACGTCGGCCGCCATCGCTTCGAGCAAGACCATCCCGAAAGGCTCGTGATCTGAACTCAAGACGAAGAGATCGAAGGCGCGGAAGTAATGCCGTATGTCGGGAACCTGACCAAGAAAGCGCACCGAATCTGCGATTCCGAGCTGCTCTGCAAGCGCTTTGAGATGGGCGTCAAGCGGACCGCTGCCGGCGATAGCCAGCAGGGTGCCGGGGGGGAGATCCGGGCGTGCCAGCGCAAAGCCGCGTAGCAGCGTAGCCTGGTCCTTGTCTGGGTGCAGGCGGCCAACGTTGGCGATCACTGGGAGGTCGGGGGGGAGGTGCAGTGCCACGCGAGCGTCTGGGCGTGCAACGAGTTCACGGCGCGCGGCTTCGACGTCGAGACGGTTGTGCAATGTTTCGATTTTTCCGGCTGGCCAGTTGGGCAGGCAGTTGCGGATATCGTCACGCACGGCATCGGAGACGCCGAGCAGCGATAGGCGCCTCCGGAAGGCGTTAGCGAACCAGCGGCGGGGCGCACGCGTGTAGTCGCCGAAAGCGTGATGCACCCCCAGTACCGGCAATTTCGTAGCGAGGCAGGCGATGTAAATCGGCTTGAATCGATGCGCGATGATTAACGCCACGTCGCGAACGGAAATTAGGCGGCGCAACTCGCGAATGGCCGCGAGCTTGAGCCCACGTACCTCGCGGCTCGAATAATCGAGGAAAACAACGTCGTTCGATGCCGAGCCAACTCTGGCTTTTTCGCTCGGGGCGCCAGTTAGATAGACAGTCAGTACCTTGTAGGGCGTATCCCTGAACAGCACGGCATATTGGCGCGCGACGTCGAGGAATGGGCCATAGTGACAATGGCAGAACTGGACGATCCAGCGCT
>CAYUYI010000538.1:0-1758 GCA_964448995.1 uncultured Propionivibrio sp.
GTCGCGCCGATCGGCATTCGCAAGGGGCGTTATCAGCAAATCTACGCGCCGATGACGAACGAGAATATCTACACGAATCTCTGGCGCGGCCCGTTCTACGGTTTTCGTCGCGTCATCGAGACCTTTGAATTGACTGAAATGCCGCGTCGACTCAAGCCGATCGGCATTTACTACCATACCTACGTGGCTTCGAAGCGGGCGTCGCTCGAATCGTTGCACGAGGTGTATCGCTGGGCGCTGGGCCAGAAGACCTTGGCGGTTTACCCCACCGATTACGTACGCAAGGCGCTCGATTTCGGCACCTTGGCCATTGCCCGCGAGGGCGATTCCTGGCGCATCCGTGGCGACGGCCACCTGCGCACCGTGCGCGCGGCGACGACGCTCGGCACGCCCGACCCCTCGGCGTCATCGGGTGTTGCCGGCTATGCTGGCGGCAGCGAAGGGAACTACGTTCATTTGGCCGGCAATGACGTGGTCTTGCGTTTCTCCCCGCAGCCCTCCGCGACCCCTTATCTGCACGATAGCAACGCCCGCCTCGATGCGCTGTCGCGCCGTGACGGCAACCTCCGTTTTTCCCTGAGGGGTTACGTGCCCATCGAGTTTCGCCTGAATGCCACGGCCGGATGTCGCGTGCTGGCCAATGGCAAGCCGCTCACGCCCCAGCGCGGCGACGGAAAATCCCAGCTTTTCGTACTCAAAGATGCTGCTGCAACGATCGAGACTCGCTGCCACGACCGTTGAGCGGCCGCGACTCGCGCCGCCCTGGTCGATCGCGCTGCTCGGTGCGATGGTGGCGCTCGCCCTGATTGTCATCTATCCGCATCAGGCACTCGTCCGTCGCATTCTCGCCGCCCAGCCGGGCGAGGTCACGAACGCCTATCTCGTCAATTTGTTGCGCACCGATCCCCGCAATCCGGGGTTGCGCCTCTTTCTCGCCCGCAGTCAGATCGCCGCCCACCAATACGATCAGGTTGCCAGGACGGTGGCGCCGGCGCTCGCATCGAACGATCCGGCCCAACGCAACGAAGCGCTCTGGATTCTCTGGCAGAGCGAGGAACATCGGTATGTCCGTTTGCCCGAAAACACGCCGCGACGGGCCGATATCCTCGCCGGACTGCGGCGCCAGTTGCATGCGCTCGCCGATCTCGACTGGCCGGAAGAATTGCTGACGGAACTCGCGCGCAAGGCCTTTGCCTTGGGCGATGCCGAATTGGGACTGCGTCTGTTCAAGCGCCTGGCCAACGCCAGCGCCGAGCATGACGAATTCTGGTTTGCGGAAGCCGGTCGGGTAGCGCTAGCGCAAGGCGAGTATCTTGCCGCTGCGGAGTTCCATTTGATCGCCAGTCGTCGGTCGGTGTTGCCCAGTCTCCGCCGTCAGCATTTTCTCGACGCCATGTCGGCGCTTGAATCCGGCAACCGGCTTCCTGACGCGCTCCGCCTGGCCGGAGAGGCGCTGACGCAAACCCCCGAACTGGCCAAAGAGACCGAAATTCTCGTGGTGCTGGTGCGTTTCGCCCGCGCGGCGCGCCGCCCCGATCTTGCCGACCACTATGCGCGATTGTTGCTGCGCCTGTCGCTGGAAACGCAGTGGCGGCGCGCCGCGTTAGCCGCGCGAGGGTTCGACGCGCAGGTGCGGACGGTTGCGACGGTGCCGGAAACCTCACGGGGTGAGCCACAGTTGCCGTTCGACGACCGCATCTACACGCTCGGTTTCGAGGCTTTTCTCGATAACCGCAAGCTCGAAGATGCGTGGAAAGT
>CAYUYI010000539.1:0-1756 GCA_964448995.1 uncultured Propionivibrio sp.
CGGGGTCGGGCACTTGTGCATGGGTTTCGTGCGGCGAAAATGCGCGGGAATCAAAGGCGCACTGTAGCCCACGAATATTTCAGTTTTGTGAATGCGGGGCAGATCGATCGCTGAAATTCCGGTAGGATAATTGGTGCGGTCGTCGTGCTGCGTCCCGGCGAAATGGCCGGATGCTCAAGCGGCGCGTTGAGCCTTGCGCCGAGGTAATCAATATCCACCCTGTTCAACCCGTTCTGGAGAGACTGTCATGAAAATCGAAATGAAGGAAAGCGCGAAAAAGGCGGTGAGAATCGCTGGTGGTGTGGTGGTGATCCTCGCGCTGGCCGGGCTCGGCGGCCTGGCGTATCAAAACGCACAGATCAACGATGAACTGCTTCAGAGCATCAGCGCCAAGGATCAGGAAATCGCCCGGTTGAAGCAGGACGTGCAAAAGGCCGTCGGTGATGCGGCGACCGTGGAGAAAGGTATCAAGGCGCTGACCGAGCAGGTGCAGAAGGTCGAGGCGGAAAAGCTCGAACTTTCGGCGAAGCTGGAAGCCTTGGAAGCGCAGGTGGCAAGCTTCGATGCTTTGAAGAAGAAGTACAAAATCAAGGAGTGATCCGGTTGCGGCGGCGTGGTCAGGGGCGTGTGGCTGCGTCGTCAATGTGGCGGACAATGACTTCAAGCATGGCCGCTGCGACGCTTCGGGGCGCCTTTTTGCCCGGTAGTCCGGGTGCGTGAAGCAAGCGAATGCCGGCTCTCGCGGCCAGTTCCGGATCGACGCCACCCGGCTGCGAGGCGACGTCGAGCAGGATCGCCTCGTGGCCGAGCGTGGCGAGTCTTGCTCGATCGAACACGCGGGCAGGGATCGTGTTGACGACGATCGGGTAGCCGGAGAGGTCGTCGAGCGTTGCCGGCTGGTAGCGACTCGCGATTTCCCGCTGTTCTGCCGGATCTGCCGAATAGATCGAAACGTCGGCGTCGAGCGCGCGGAGCAGCCGGGCCAGATGCTTGCCGACCTTGCCGCACCCCGCGATCAGCACCCGGGTGCCGGCCAGCGTAAAATCAATATGATTGAGCAGTGCCTGCACGATGCCTTCGCAGGTGGGAACGATATTCCTGTCGTAGAGCGCGACGTTGCGCGTCAGGTCGACGTAGTGGCAGGCGGCCTTGTGGCCGGCCGGGATCGTCCCGGCGAAGAGGGTTGCCGCCGGCGGGATGGCGGCAAGCAGCGTACCGATGGCGATTCGATCGGCATGGTACGGGGCATGAAGGTGTTCCCCGTCTGTTGTGAAGGGAATCGGGCCGACGATCCAGCGGGCGTTGCCGAGATCGGGCCAGTCTGGTCGGCTGGCGCGGAGTGCGAACGTACACGTCGGGTAACCGGCAGTCGCGAATAGCGATGACAGAGATTCGTTTCTCTGGTCACCACCAATGATATAAATAGTTTCCCCGGAAGGCATGGCTTGTGTGTGCGTGCGAGTCGGAGTGTGTCAATCGAAGTCTATCCGGAAGTGACGCGAAAACGCCATCGGCATTATGCATGATTCGCCGCTGGAGCAATAGCGCTCAACTGCTGTTTTCCGGCATGCTCTTGAAAAAACGGGGGGTAGGCCCCATACTTGAGGCATGGTTGTAATCCCGGCAATCTGGAGGCGTTCTGGACGCGGGTTCGATTCCCGCCACCTCCACCCAAGCGTTCCGGGCGCTGTTTAGAGCGTTTGGGTGGGGGTGTACCGGTTTCGACAGGGCGGGCAAAGGTGAGCAGGCAACCCGA
>CAYUYI010000540.1:0-1756 GCA_964448995.1 uncultured Propionivibrio sp.
ACCCGTGAGTTGATGGAAGCGAATTTCAAACTCGAACTTCTCAGTAATACCGATGGATTGACTGGTGCAGCGAACCGACGCAGTTTTGACAGCGCCCTCATTCAAGAGTGGAACCGTGCACAACGGTCCGGTGTGCCATTGGGGCTGATCATGGCTGACGTTGATCATTTCAAAGCCTACAACGATCGCTACGGACACTTGGCGGGGGATGACTGTCTCCGTGAACTGGCGATGGTGATGCTGAAGGAAGTGCGTCGGTCAGGTGAAATGGTTGCCCGCTATGGTGGCGAAGAATTCATTGTGTTGATGCCAGATTCAGATCACGCGACCGTTTTTGCGACGGCACAACGCATTCAAAAGACGATTGCCGAGTTGGGCATGGTGCATGCCGACACCGCTACCGGCAAGGTGACTGTCAGCTTTGGCGTTGCCAGTGTGGTCCCTTCGCGCGATCAAGTTCAAGATGATCTGATTTCACAGGCAGACGCAGCACTTTATCGCGCAAAAGCACTGGGGCGCGATCGCATCGAAATTGCGAAAACAACCGAGTGAATGGTGTGGTGGTCTCCGGCTTGCTTGCGAAGCGTTTGCGCTTCACGGGCGGGCGCGTGGACTCGTCGAAAAAAGTGTCCCATCGCGTCGCATGGAAACCGAGACATTCGATGCGTTATTCAAGCGAGCTACCCATGTCGCCCCTTTAGGATGGGGACCCGAGGCTATGACCGTTTTGCCAGCATTCGATCGAGCTGATTGGCAAAAGCCTGGCGGTCGCTTTGTGAAAGCGCCGGCGGGCCGCCGGTTTCGACGCCGCTGCTGCGGAGACTCTCCATGAAATTGCGCATTGTCAGGCGAGCCTCGATATTGCTCATGTCCAGCAGTTCACCGCGGGGGTCGATGACTATCGCTCCTTTGGCGATCACCTGCGACGCCAGCGGAATATCGGCGGTCACGACCAGATCGCCCGCTTGCGCTTCGCCGGCGATCCGTTGATCGGCCACGTCGAATCCGCCGGGGACCTGCACCGCCTTGATCCACGGTGAAGGCGGCACCCGTAGCATCTGATTGGCAACCAGCGTCAATGGTATCTGAGCGCGATTGGCGGCCCGGTAGAGAATGTCCTTGATGACGACGGGGCAGGCATCCGCATCGACCCAGATTTTCATGGCGTTTCGTTCCCGAATGGCGGAAACACGTCGCCTCGGTTGGCTGATACTTCGGGTCGAACGCCCGTTTTCCGGACATATAGACGCTTTTCTGAGGGGAAGAACCCTTCGCGCTGGTAGAGCGCATCGGCCGTGTTCGTATAGAGAAAGATCGACCGGACATTTCCGGCCGCTCCGATCAGTGCCGCCAGTATCGCCTTGCCGATGCCGAGACGCCGGTAGGACGGTTCGACGGCCAGATTGTTGAGATAGGCGATCACCGCGCCATCGGAAAAAAGTCGGCCGAATCCGACGAGGCGCTTGCCGTCCCGGGCCGTGACATAGGCGGTTGAATGGGCAATGACCTTTTCAAGTTCAGTGGCCGTGTAGGTACTGCCGGCCGCTGCCTGTAGCAGCGCGCCGAGTTCGTCCTGCCCCAGCGCGCCGGAAACGGCGTAGTCGATTTTTTCGGCGATTGGCACCATCATGGCCTCCTTGTTGTTGCAGATTTTAAAGCCACGGCCTGATTCAGTGCGGACGAGTATCGGTCATTGTTTGCGCGACGCTGTTGTTCATTTTCCAGCCGGTACCGGCCATCATTTTGCGCATGTTGG
>CAYUYI010000541.1:0-1753 GCA_964448995.1 uncultured Propionivibrio sp.
TTCATCGACCAACACCGTACTTGCCATGGACTTTCCGATTAAACCTCTGATCACCTTGCTGGCGATTGTCAATCCAATCGGTGTCATCCCATTCTTCATCCACTTCACGCGCAACCTGTCGCGGGATCAACGAACGAAAACGGTACGCACCGCGGCATTCACGGCCTTTCTGGTGATTGCGATCAGCGCGCTCTTTGGGTTGAAGATTCTTGAGTTTTTCGGTATTTCCTTGGCTTCATTTCAGGTTGGCGGCGGTTTGCTTCTGCTCATGAGCTCAATCCAGATGCTAAATGCGCAGCCGGCTGAATCGCGCGCCCATGACGTCGACGAAGGTTCTAGCCGTGCAGATTCCGGCGCCAGCATCGCTGTTGTGCCGCTGACCATTCCGCTCTTAACCGGTCCGGCAGCAATCTCTACTGTTGTCATCTATGCCGAAAAAACGAATCATCTCTGGGAACTAAGCGTATTGATTGGCTACGGTCTGATTATTGGTATCGCAACCTGGTTGGCTCTTTCGGCTGCTGGAAGAATTGGCCGGTTCATGGGGCAGACGGGGATCAACGTGATGACCCGACTGATGGGGCTGATTCTCGCAGCGATTGCGGTCGAGGTCATGTCCGACGGACTGGTGAAGCTTTTCCCCGTGTTGTCCCACTAAACACGCACCAGCCCAAAGGCAAAAAGTTCATCGCGTTTTGCCGTAAATGCCTTGGGTTAGATTGCCCTCAGGCGTTTCAATCACCCCGTGCGCGGTGAAGCGTCAGGGTTTCAAAAGACGATCGGCGAGACCAGATTGCGGAGTAGCGCAACGACACTCCAGCCGGCTATCGCGCTGGTCCGCGAGTAAATGTCGACGGTGGCGTGGACTTCCTCGCCTTTGACCTCGATGCGGTGATCGTCGCCCTTGAAGCCCGCCACGCTGCGAATCGTCACGCGCGTATTGTCCGGCCCGGCGGTGGCCAGCGCCGTGGCCACCGCCACGTTGACCTTGGTGGGAAACAGTGCGATGGCCTCCTTGGCGCTGCCGGCGAACACCTCGGTTGTTCCGGTATCCGTCATCAGGCTGTCACGGAAGATTGGCGTACCTTTGAGCGAGGACGGGCCCTTCTCGGTGGTGATGCTCGACTCGACGGTGCTCATCAGCGCCGCGGTGCGCAGCACGTCGAAACCGCCGATGGCGCCCGATGCCAGATGAACGCGTTTGCCGCATTCGCGCGCCACCTGCTGGATGTGCTCGTAGAAGGCCGCGTCGGCGAACGCGCCGATGGACAGCACCACGAGGTTCGCGCCAGCGCGCAGCGTCTTCTCCGCGATGGCCTTCATCGCCACCGGGGAGGCGGCTTCGATGACGTAGTCGGGCTTCGTGGCGAGCAACGCATCAAGGTCGGCGCACGCCGGGCAACCGGCCTTCTCGGCCAGCGCGCGCGCCGATTCGGCGGAACGGCTGATGCAGCCGACGAACTCGAATTCCGGCAGCAACCCCCGATGCCATGCGTCGACCACGATATTGCCCAGAAAACCACAACCCACGATTCCCAGTTTTACTTTGCTCATGCGCTTTCCTCAAACGATCATCTTCCTGTCCGGAATGGCCGTCGATCAGCGATATTCCGAACCCGAGGCGGCATTGTGCCTCAAGCAAGCGCGTAAACCGGGGGTCGGTCTCAAACCTGGATCCAAACCAGCCCAGTCGCCGAAAAATGGACGGGCAGCAACGAATAGGCCAAAAGAGTAACAATTTCAATTATCATCT
>CAYUYI010000542.1:0-1747 GCA_964448995.1 uncultured Propionivibrio sp.
TCTCGATCTGCAGACGCTCCTTGCGTTTGGCACAAGGGTCCTTGCAAGTACACACAGAATCGCCTTTGCCGCCACAGCTACCGGCAATCGGTTTGCGGCCAAGAAGCACACCGGCGGCCAATCCGAGGAATGCCAAAGCCACAACCAGGAAGGTGACGAAGAAGGTTCCCATCTTAGCCTCCGAAATCGTCAAGCATGATGTTTTCGCGCTCAACACCGAGATCGAGCAACATCTTGATCACAGCCGCATTCATCATGGGGGGGCCGCACATGTAGAACTCACAGTCCTCCGGCGCCTGATGATCCTTCAGATAGTTCTCGTAGAGCACGTTATGGATGAATCCTTTGTACCCCGTCCAGTTATCCTCGGGAAGCGGATCTGAGAGGGCCAGGAACCACTTGAAATTTGGGTTTTCTGCCTGAAGTTTGTCGAATTCTTCGACATAGAAGGCTTCACGCAGTGATCGCGCGCCGTACCAGAAAGTAATCTTGCGTGTGCAGCCAAGCCGTTTGAGCTGGTCAAAGATGTGTGAGCGCATCGGAGCCATCCCTGCACCGCCACCGATGAAGACCATCTCGCTATCGGTTTCCCGTGCAAAAAACTCACCGAACGGTCCATACACCGTGACCTTGTCACCCGGTTTGAGTCCGAAAACCCAGCTGGACATCTTGCCCGGCGCAATATCGTCGCGGTTGGGCGGTGGCGTAGCCACTCGTATGTTGAACTTCACCACGCCACGCTCTTCCGGATAATTCGCCATCGAATAAGCACGAATTACTGTCTCATCGACCTTGGAAACGAAGCGCCACATGTTGAATTTGTCCCAGTCACCACGATACTCCGGCTGGATATCGAAATCCTTGTAGTTGACGACGTGGGGTGGGCATTCAAGCTGGACATAGCCGCCGGCACGGAAGTCGACACTCTCTCCTTCCGGAAGGCGAAGTGTCAGTTCCTTGATGAACGTGGCGACGTTCGGATTCGATTCGACCGTGCATTCCCATTTTCTGACGCCGAACACCTCTTCCGGGACCTTGACCTTCATGTCGCTCTTGACCGGCGTCTGGCACGCCAGTCGCCAGCCGGCACGAGCTTCCCGTTTGGAGAAGTGAGACTCTTCCGTCGGAAGGATCTCGCCGCCGCCCGACTCGACAATGCATTTACATTGGCCGCAGGTTCCGCCACCACCACAGGCAGAAGAGAGAAAAATTTCGCTATCGGCCAGGGTTCCTAACAGCTTTCCGCCCGCAGATGCAGTGATGTTATGGTGTCCGTCATTGATGTCGATCGTCACATCCCCCGCCGATACCAGTTTCTTTCGAGCCATGATGATGAACATGGCCAAGGCCAGCACGATGCCCGTGAACATCCCGATGGCCAGTACGATTTCCTGAATATTCATCTGAACTCTCTCCTAGAGCTGCACGCCGGAAAAGGACATGAAGCCCAAAGACATCAGACCGATCGTGATGAACGTAATGCCCAGCCCGCGCAAACCCTCCGGAATGTCACTGTACTTGAGCTTTTCACGAATGCCCGCCAGCAACGCAATGGCGATCGCCCAGGAAATTCCGGATCCCAGACCGTAGACGACACTTTCGGAGAAGTTGTAGTCCCGTTCAACCATGAATAGCGAGCCGGCCATGATGACGCAATTGACGGTGATCAGCGGCAGAAAAATCCCCAGCGCGTGATACAGGCTTGGCATGTACTTGTCGAGCAGCATTTCCAGGATCTGGACAATGG
>CAYUYI010000543.1:0-1744 GCA_964448995.1 uncultured Propionivibrio sp.
GCGTGACTGATGCAGATCCATCTCCATCCCGTCGATGATTTCCAGCAACAGTTCCTTCGGCAGGCTGAAACGCGGCAATACCTTCTGAAGTGCCCGAGTGACCGGATGTTCAGGCAGGCCAGCGTAAAGGCGGTCGAGTTCTTCGCGCCACCAGGCGAGCTTGATGGCGGCAAGCTGCGCGTCATGGCATTCGTCAACAACGTCGTCGACCTCGCGGCAGAAGGCGTAGAGCGCCGTAATGGCCTGCCGCCGTTCAGGCGGCAGGAAAAGGAAACTATAGTAAAAGCTTGAGCCGCTCGCAGCGGCTTTATCCTGGCAGTATTCTTCGGGAGTCATCGGCGGTTCCTTGCGTACCAACCCCGATTCTCACATAAACAAGCTGCGTCGAGCCATCACAGCCCAATCGACAGCACCCAATTGCGGCCGACGTCGGAAGATGTCGCCGCGGATGGCACGAATGCGCTCAAGGATGCGCAGGCCGCCCTGAACCGTGAGGCGAATTTCCCAGCCCATGCGTCCTGGTAGTTGATGGACGAGAGGGGCGCCTTCGAGCATCAGATCACGGGTGCGATCGATCTGGAAGTCGAGTAATTCTGCCCAGTCGGCATTCCAGCGAGCGTCGGCGATCTGTCTCTCGCTGATGCGGTATCGTTCAAGGTCCGTCTGTGGGAGATAAACCCGTTGCTTTTGCCAATCGATGGCGATGTCCTGCCAGAAGTTGATGAGTTGCAGCGCCGTGCAGATGCAGTCGGAGCGGTAAAGGTTTTCTTCGCTGGCGCGATTGGTAAGGTGCACCAGCAACCGGCCGATCGGATTGGCTGAACGACGACAATAGTCGAGAAGTTCGGGGTAATCGATGTAACGCTTTTGCACCACATCCTGTGCGAATGCATCGAGCAGGTCGCGAAAAAGTTGCAGCGGTAGCTGCCAGTTCATGATGACGGCGCAGAGCGACTGGAACAGCGGCGTGTTCGGCATGAGGCCGCGTTCGATGCGGTCCAGTTCAGCGGCGTAGGCCGCGAGTGCGTTCAGGCGTTCTTCGTTGCTCGCATCGCCTTCGTCGGCAATGTCGTCGGCGCTGCGGGCGAAGCGATAGATCGCCTCGATGGGGTGGCGCAGTTTTTTCGGCAGCAGAAACGAGGCGACCGGGAAGTTTTCGTAGTGATCGACGGGCATCTGAGGTCCGGTTTCGGGCGGTCGTGAATTGTCGCTTGGAGGCCCGGATGGGTTTCCGGCGGGCTGACAGTATAGGGCGTTCTCGGGTAAAATGGCGGATTGAGCGCGAGAGTGGCGAAATTGGTAGACGCACTGGATTTAGGTTCCAGCGCCGCAAGGCGTGGGGGTTCGACTCCCTTCTCTCGCACCACCGGGTCAATATGATCAACCGCACCGTTTTTCAAGACTTCAAGGATTTTTAATGGAAACGAACGCCACCAACTCCCCCGCCGAAGCCGCGCAATTGCCGAGCGCTCTTGAGCGCCGCCTGGACCTTTCGGTCGTCATTGCCGATCTCGACAAGGAAGTCGATCAGCGCCTGCGCAAGATCGGAAAGAACGTCAAAATGCCGGGGTTTCGTCCGGGCAAGGTGCCGGCGAACATCGTCAAGCAGCAATATGGTCACGAGGCGCATCACGAAGCATTGAGTGCTGCGCTGGACAAAGCGTTCGGTGATGCGGTCAACGGTCAGAATTTGCGCGTTGCGGGGCAACCGCGCATTGAACCGAAGGACAGCGAGAGCACCACG
>CAYUYI010000544.1:0-1729 GCA_964448995.1 uncultured Propionivibrio sp.
GTAGGCGACATAGTCAGGTTCAAGCAGATCTTTGATGCCAACAATCTCAATGTCGTTCTTGAAGTTCTGAACAGCTGCGCGGAAGACCATTCTCCCGATACGACCAAAACCGTTGATGCCTACTTTGATTGCCATGATGATTTCCCTTATTCAATAAAAAAACGCACTTCAACAATAGTGGCGTCACCTCGTCGGCGGATTGATCGTGGCGAACAGTGTTGCCTGCGCACGAGCCACGGCTGCGGTTGTGCGCGCGATTGTTGCCTGCGACCGATTGTCCTCCAAAGCCTCCGGTAATTCCAGTCGCTTGCCGTTAGTGGATAGTAGCCGTGAGGAGGGTCGGGTGCTGCCGTTCGGAAACGAGCGGACGCACGTCCCGGAACACTGGCTAGTGTAGTACATTTGTATTTGCAAAACAACATTTGTTGTGTTGATCGGAATGCCGGGCTTGGGGGGACGGAATGTCCTGGAAATTTTTTAACGGAGTTGTCGCTGTCAGGCAAAACTTTGGCATAGAATGAACGCACAGGCTCTAGGAAACACTGAATGCAAGTGGCAATACGAGCCGACTGAGCGAGCCGACCGAGCGGGTTGGGGCTTGATCTGGCTGTATTGTGGGGCGTCAGGATGTGCGTGGTTTTACGGGCGCAACAAGCGTCTGGGGGCCGGCACCGCTGTTGGCGATTTATTGCGCTCGCTGAACGTTCCGTGTCTCTTTTTGCCGTCGGCTGGATAACGACTGCGAGGCTGCTCTGCTTGATTGCGCGGCTTGGCAGGGGATGACAACGAGAGAAAGGATGAACGGGATGTCGCTCACACGCTTGAAATCTTGGGAGGATCTGGAGAAGCACCGCGAAACATTGACCGGAACTCATTTGCGCGAGTTGTTTGCGGGTGACCCGCAACGCGTGTCCGCCCTTTCAATGGATTTCGACGGATTGCATTACGATTTCTCCAAGCAGCGGCTGACACCGGAAACGATCAAGCTGTTGGTCGCGCTGGCGCAAGAGGCCGGGGTGGCCGAAGGCATCCGGCGGATGTTTGCCGGCGAACGGATCAATAACACCGAGGATCGTGCGGTCCTACATGCCGCCTTGCGGCGTTCCGCAGGGCCATTTCCCGGCGGGAGCGCCGACGTGATGCCGGAGATTCTTGTGACGCGGCAGCGCATGGCAGTTTTTGCCGAGCGTTTGCGCAATGGGAAATGCACCGGTTACAAGGGGATGCCGATCAAGGATGTGGTGAATATCGGCATCGGGGGGTCCGATCTCGGTCCGAAGATGATGGGGTGTGCTTTACGCGCCATCAGTCATCCGACGTTGGGTATTCATTATGTTTCCAACCTCGACGGCGCCCAGATGGCGCCGTTGTTGCAAACACTCGATCCGCGCACCACGCTGTTTATCGTTGTGAGCAAGACCTTTACTACCCAGGAGACACTGTTCAACGCCCGCACGGCGCGTAACTGGCTCCGCGCCAATCTCGGCGACGATGTGGTGTTGCAAAACCATTTTGCAGCCGTGTCGAGCAAGCCGGAACGCGCCGTCGAGTTCGGGGTGAATCCCGATCTCGTTTTTCCGATCTGGGATTGGGTGGGCGGGCGTTACTCCCTGTGGTCGGCGGTCGGTCTGGCCCTGATGATCGCCATTGGTCCGCACGCCTTTGCCGAGATGCTGCAAGGCGCAGAGCGGATGGATAAGCACTTCACGTCGGCGCCGTTCGAGCGCAA
>CAYUYI010000545.1:0-1728 GCA_964448995.1 uncultured Propionivibrio sp.
CGGACTGCCGCTCGAGAACGGCAGCCTGACACCTTCCCTGTTCGCCCGTGCAGCAGCACGGGCCGGCCTGTCGAGCCGAATTCTGCGCCGTGGACTGGCCGATATCGACGATATCGTGCTGCCCGCCGTGCTGTTGCTGAAAACCGACCAGGCGTGTGTGTTGCTCGGCTGGAACAGCGCGCGCGATACCGCTCGATTGTTGTTTCCCGAAACCGGCCAGGGTGAAGTCGAACTGACGCGGGCGCAACTGGCCGAACGCTATCTCGGCATTGCCATTTTCGCCCGGCCGCGCTTTGCCTTTGATGCGCGCACACCCGAGGTGGGCAAGGTTGTGCAACGCCACTGGTTCTGGAGCGCGATCCTCGAACAGGCGCCGGTCTATCGCGACGTGCTTTGGGCGGCGCTGCTGATCAACCTGTTCGCACTGGTCATGCCGCTCTTTTCGATGAACGTCTACGATCGTGTCGTTCCCAACAACGCGACCGACACGCTGTGGGTGCTGGCGCTCGGCATCCTGCTGGTATTCGCCATGGATTTCATGGTGCGGCTGCTGCGCGGGCATTTCATCGATCTGGCCGGCGCCCGCATTGACGTCAAACTCTCGGCGACCATCATGGAGCGCGTGCTCGGCATGCGCCTGGAAGGCAAGCCGGCATCGGTCGGTTCATTTGCTTCGAATCTGCGGTCTTTCGAGTCGGTGCGCGACTTCATCGCCTCCTCTTCGGTCGCGGCACTGGTCGATTTTCCCTTCGCACTGGTCTTTCTGCTGGTCATTCTGTGGATTTCCTGGCCGCTGGTGTTCATTCCGTTGGTGGCCATGGCCGTTGGCCTCGTCTATGCCTACGTGATGCAGTTCAAGATGCACGAACTGGTCGAAACGACCTATCGTGCTTCGGCCATGCGTAATGCCTCGCTGATCGAAAGCCTGACTTCGCTGGAAACCATCAAAACGCAAGGCGCCGAAGGCGTCGTGCAGAAAAAGTGGGAAAACACGACGGCTTTCCTGTCGCGAACCAGCGCACAAATGCGCCTGTTGTCGGCCAGCGTGACCAACGGTACGGCGACGATCTCGCAGCTCGTCAACGTCTGCCTGATCGTCGGCGGCGTCTATCTGATCCAGGAGCGCCTGCTGTCGATGGGCGGTCTGATCGCCGTGACGATGTTGGGCGGGCGCGCCATTGCGCCGCTCGGCCAGGCGGTCGCCATGCTGTTGCAGTTCCAGAATGCGCGTACGGCGCTCGAAACGCTCGACAAACTGATGGCGCAGCCAGTCGAACGCCCCGATGCCGCGGCCTTCATTCATCGCCCGGAGTTGCAGGGTGAGATCGAATTCCGCGACGTGTCGTTCAGTTATCCCGGCCAGGCCGAACCGGCGCTGCAGGAGGTGTCGCTGCGCATCGCGCCGGGCGAGCATGTGGTCATCCTCGGACGCACCGGCTCGGGCAAGACAACGCTGCAGAAGCTCATGCTCGGTCTCTACCAGCCGACGACCGGCGCCATCCGCATCGACGGCATCGACCTGCGCCAGCTCGATCCGGCCGATCTGCGCCGTAACGTCGGTTATGTCGGCCAAGACGCGACCCTGTTCTACGGCACGCTACGTGAAAACATCGCCATCGGCGCGCCCTATGCCGACGACTCGGCGGTGGTTTTTGCCGCTGACGTGGCCGGCCTGACGCAGTTCGTGAACCGCCATCCGAAGGGCTTCGACATGCCGATCGGCGAGCG
>CAYUYI010000546.1:0-1728 GCA_964448995.1 uncultured Propionivibrio sp.
GCGCGTTCTCCGGCAAGGATCCGTCCAAGGTCGACCGCTCGGCCGCCTACGCCGCCCGCTACGTTGCCAAGAACGTCGTTGCCGCAGGACTCGCCGATCGTTGTGAAGTCCAGATCGCCTACGCCATCGGCGTCGCCAAGCCAGTATCGCTGATGGTCGACACCTTCGGCACAGGCAAGATCGCCGACGAGAAAATCGTCGCGCTGATTGGCAAGCACTTCGACCTGCGTCCGAAGGGCATCATCCAGTCGCTCAATCTGCTGCGCCCGATCTACGCCAAAACAGCGGCCTACGGTCACTTCGGTCGCGAAGAGCCGGAATTCACCTGGGAAGCCATCGACAAGGCCGCCGCCCTGAAAGCCGACGCAGGTCTGTAAACGCGGCGCGTTGCCCCTCGAAAGCCGGCGGAACCCCGCCGGCTTTTTTCGTCCACCGACCGCCCTTCGCACGGATGCCCGTCATCTGAATTCGGTGTAGACTGCCTTCAACTATTCGCTGCCAAAGACAATGCTCAAAAAAATCAGCGTCGACAAACTTACGCTTGGCATGCACCTCAAGGAGTTCTGCGGCTCCTGGATGGAGCATCCGTTCTGGCGCACGCAATTTGTTCTGACCGACCCGAAAGATATTGAAGTCATCCGTGCCAGCAGCATCAAGGAAGTCTGGATCGACTGCAACAAAGGGTTGGATGTGGCGGCGGACGTCCCGACGGTCTCCGTCGCTGAAACCGAGGCCCAGGTCGACGCGGAACTGAACCAGATCGCGGAATCAAAACGCGAGATCGCGCCAACACCGGTGGCGGTCGAAATCGAACGCGCCGCCAAGATTTGCGCCCAGGCCAAACGTGCCGTCACTTCGATGTTCCAGGAAGCGCGCATGGGCAAGGCAGTGAACGCCGCGAGCGCACAAAAGCTGGTCGAGGAAATCTCCGATTCGGTCAGCCGCAACCCCGGCGCCCTGATCAGCCTGGCACGCCTGAAAACCGCCGACGACTACACCTACCTGCACTCGGTCGCGGTCTGTGCCTTGATGATTGCCCTGTCCAAACAACTCGGCCTTGATGAGCAGGAAACACGGTCGGCCGGGATCGCCGGGCTATTGCACGACCTCGGCAAGGCGATGATGCCGATGGACGTACTGAACAAACCGGGCAAACTGACCGACGAAGAATTCGCGATCATCAAAAAACACCCAGAAGAAGGCCACAAACTGCTCGACGGTAGCGGTGCCGATGCGATGGCTTTCGACGTGGTGCTGCACCACCACGAGAAAACCGACGGATCCGGCTACCCCAAAGGGCTCAAGGACGCCGAAATCAGCCTCTATGCCAAAATGGGCGCAGTCTGTGACGTCTATGACGCCATCACTTCCAACCGCCCCTACAAGGCCGGCTGGGACCCAGCCGAATCCCTGCGCAAAATGGCTGAATGGGCCAATGGCCACTTCGATCCGCGTGTTTTCCAGGCGTTTGTGAAGAGTCTCGGCATCTATCCGATCGGCTCTCTGGTCAAGCTCGACTCGGGACGGCTCGGCCTGGTCATCGAGCAATCGGAAAAGTCGCTGCTGACGCCACGCGTCAAGGTGTTCTATTCGACACGATCGCATACTCGCATCAAACCCGAAATCATCGACCTGTCTCGCGCCAACTGCGTGGAAAAAATCGCCAGCCGCGAAGACCCAGCCAAATGGAACTTCCCGGACCTCAACGAACTCTGGTCTGGGCAAACC
>CAYUYI010000547.1:0-1721 GCA_964448995.1 uncultured Propionivibrio sp.
CTGCGCATTTTTGCCGGTGACCGCCTGAAGGCGATCATGGACCGTCTGAAAATGCCGGAAGGCGAGGCGATCGAACATCCGATGGTCTCACGCTCGCTCGAATCGGCGCAACGCAAGGTCGAAGGTCGCAACTTCGATATCCGCAAGCAACTGCTCGAATACGACGACGTGGCGAACGACCAGCGCAAGGTGATCTATTCGCAGCGCAACGAATTGCTGGAAACCGAAGACATCACCGAGACGATCACCGCCATGCGCCAAGGCGTCATCTACGACACCTTCCGCCGCTATGTGCCGGAAGACAGCGTCGAAGAGCAATGGGAACTGCCGGCGCTGGAGAAGGAACTGGAATCGACGCTGCAACTACAGTTGCCGATTGTCGAGTGGTTCAAGAACGAACCCACCCTGTCCGACGTGGCGATGGTCAAACGGATTGTTGATCAAGCCGATGAAGCCTACCAGGCCAAGGTGGCGCTGGTCGGTGCCGAACAGTTCCATCAGTTCGAACGCAACGTCATGCTGCAACTGCTCGACTCGCAATGGCGCGAGCACTTGGCGGCGCTCGATCACTTGCGTCAGGGCATCCATCTGCGCGGCTATGCGCAGAAGAACCCGAAACAGGAATACAAGCGCGAAGCCTTCGAGTTGTTCGAGCGGCTGCTCGACAGCGTTCGCGTGGAAGTGACGCGGTTGTTGGTGACCGTTCAGATTCGTGCCGAGCAGGTGGAAGAAACGGTGCCGCACAGCGACGTCCAGAACGTTCAGTATCACCATGCCAATTACGACGAGGCGCTGGGCGGCGGTGACGACGACGCTGACAAGTCCCTGCCGCTGCATGCCGGACCGAAGGTCGGGCGCAACGATCCCTGCCCGTGCGGATCGGGCAAGAAGTACAAGCAGTGCCACGGCAAGTTGAGCTAGCTGCCGTTAATTGAAATGTTGCACGTGAAGGGCGCCGAGATTTTCCGGGATGAAATTTTCCCGTCTCCGCGCCCTTGGTGTCTCTGTTAATCCGAACAAGAAAGCGCAGAACCATGACTGTCAATTACGCTACGCCGTCTCCTGAAGCCCTTTTTCCTGTTGCCGGTGTTCGCCTCGGATTGGCCGAAGCCGGTATCCGGAAGCTGAATCGACGCGATCTGACGCTGCTGGCGCTTGATGCGGGCTGTACCGTGGCGGGGGTGTTTACGCAAAATCGCTTCTGCGCTGCGCCGGTGCACCTGTGCCGCAAACATCTGGCCAGTGGCAGCGACATTCGCGCGCTGGTCATCAACACCGGGATTGCCAATGCCGGTACCGGTGAGCCGGGTATGCAGGCGGCGCAGGCGACCTGCGACGCCGTCGGGAAGTTGATGGAAGTGGGTGCTCACCAAGTGTTGCCGTTTTCGACTGGGGTGATTCTCGAACCGCTGCCGGTTGATCGGCTGGTTGCCGGGCTCCCGCGCTGTCAGGCTGACCTCCAGGCCGATCACTGGCACGCTGCTGCGCACGGCATCATGACGACCGATACCGTGGCCAAGGCCGCGTCACGCCGTGTGTCGATTGCCGGCAAAACGGTGACGGTGACGGGCATCAGCAAGGGCGCCGGCATGATCAAGCCAAACATGGCCACCATGCTGGGTTTTGTCGCTACCGATGCTGGCATTGCCGCGCCGCTGCTGCAACAACTCGTCAAGGAAGCGGCTGACGAATCGTTTAATTGCATTACCGTCGATGGCGAT
>CAYUYI010000548.1:0-1713 GCA_964448995.1 uncultured Propionivibrio sp.
CCATCATCAGCACCACCGAACCGACGCCGATGACCATGCCGAGCATGGTCAGCGCAGTGCGTAGCTTGTTGCAGCCCATGGCATGCCAGGCTTCGCCGAACATCGGTTTCAGCATGATCGCCTCTCGTTTTCGGGCGTCAGCACATCGCTGACGATGAGGCCGTCGAGAAAGCGCACTTGGCGCTGGGCGTGCGCGGCGATGTCGTGCTCGTGAGTGACGAGCACGATGGTGATGCCTTCCCGGTTGAGTTCCCCGAAAAGGGCCATGATCTCTTCGCTGGTGTGGCTGTCCAGATTCCCGGTTGGCTCATCGGCGAGGATCAGGCTCGGGGCGTTGATCAGCGCGCGGGCGATGGCGACACGCTGCTGCTGGCCGCCGGAAATGCGCGCCGGCAGCGACTGGGCGTAGCTTTCGAGGCCGACCTTGGCCAGCATCTCACGCGCCCGCGCGCGGCGCGGCTCGCGTTCGACATGCGAGTACACCAGCGGCAGAGCGACGTTGTCCTCCAGCGACATGCGCGGCAGCAAGTTGAATCCCTGGAAAACGAAGCCGATGGTGCGGTTGCGCAGGATGGCGAGTTCGTCGCTTGCGAGATGCGCCACGTTGCGTCCGACCAGAAAGTAATCGCCCTGCGTCGGCGTGTCGAGGCAGCCGAGCAGATTCATGAAGGTCGATTTGCCCGAGCCGGATGGTCCCATCACCGCGACGTATTCGCCTTGCCGGATGGTCAGGTCGACGCCCTTCAGCGCCGGGAACGGTCCGGCAGCGGTGATGTACGACTTGCAGAGGCCGGCTACGCGGATGACTTCGCCGGGATCGCTTTCCGCCATCAGAACAACCTCACGCCGACGCTGCTGGGCTTGGTGGCCACCGAAGGCGCGTCGCCGATGACGACCGTGTCGCCGGGTTTGAGTTCGCCGCCGAGGACTTCGGTGTTGCGGTTGTCGGTGATGCCGATTTGCACCTGAACCGGCTTGATCGTTCGTCCTTCGACGACATAGACGCGGCCGTTGTTGCCCTCGCGCTTCTTGCCGCGTCCTTTGCCGTCGCCGGCGTTGCCATTGCGCGGGCTGCTGCCCGGCCCGGCGGTCGCGCCGGTTTTCTCTCCGCCCTTGTCCGCGGCGGCTTCGTCGGCCTCGGCAGGCTTGAAGCGCAGCGCGGCGTTGGGGACCAGCAGTACGTCCTTGCGCTGGGCGACACCGATGTTGACGTAGGCCGTCATGCCCGGCAGCAGGATGTGATCGGGGTTTTCCAGCGAGACGCGCACGTTGTAGGTGACGACGTTCTGGGTGGTGGTCGGGTTGAGGCGGATCTGCTGCACTTCGCCGGTGAAATTGCGGTCGGGGAAGGCGTCGACGGTAAAGCGGACTTTCTGTCCTTCGCGGATCTTGCCGATGTCGGCTTCGGCAAAGCTCGAATCGATGCGCATCTCGGAGAGATCCTGAGCGATCTTGATCAGCGTCGGCGTTTGCAGGCTGGCGGCGACGGTCTGCCCGAGGTCAACCACGCGGTCGACAACAATGCCGGAAACCGGTGAGCGGATGATCGTGTAGTTGAGGTTGACCTTGTCCTTGTCGGCGGCGGCACGTGACTGGGCGAGCTGGGCTTCGGCCGACTTGCGTGCCTGCACGGCCTGGTCGTATTCCTGCCGGGAGACGTATTCCTGCTCGAACAGCGCCTTCATGCGCGATTCGTTGGCGCGGGCCAGATCG
>CAYUYI010000549.1:0-1712 GCA_964448995.1 uncultured Propionivibrio sp.
GGCCGACCAGGCTTTCCAGCCGGTCACGAATGCTTTGTTTCATAGCGTCAATCAGAATGCAGGTGGAACAATCGGACGATCATCGCCTGCACTTCACTGCGATTCCCCTCGATCTGCTGCAACGCCTGCGTCGGTGCATGCAAAAACTTGTTGGTCAGACGGTGTGACAACTGATCGAGCACAGCCGCCGGATCGTCGCCGCGCGCCAGCAACTTGAGTGCGTGTTCCATTTCGTGCCGCCGAACGCGTTCCGTACCGTCACGCAACGCGCGAATCACCGGAACGCTGTCGCGCGCATGTAACCACTGCAGAAAACCATCCACCCGCGCATCAACGATTGCCTCGGCATCGACCACGGCCGACTGTCGGGCCTCCATGCCATCCTGAACCACTTGCGCCAGATCATCCACGGTGTAGAGGAAAACGTCGTCAAGCTGACCGACTTCAACTTCGACATCGCGCGGCACCGCCAGATCGACCATGAACATCGGGCGGTGACGGCGTGCCTTGATCGCCCGCTCGACCAGCCCAAGCCCCAGAATCGGCAACTGGCTGGCCGTGCAGGTAATTACAATATCGAATTCCGGCAGCCGCTCGGCCACATCCTCCAGACGAATCGCCGTGGCGCCGAAACGCTCGGCCAATACACGCCCGCGATCGACAGTCCGGTTGGCGACGACAATCTGACGCGGTTGCTGCGCCGCGAAATGCGTCGCACACAATTCGATCATCTCGCCCGCACCGATAAACAGCACGCGCTGATCGGTGATACGTTCGAAAATTCGCCCGGCCAGCCTGACCGCAGCCGCGGCCATGGACACAATATTGGCGCCAATGGCCGTGGTCGAACGCACATCCTTGGCCACGGCGAAGGAATTCTGGAACAGCTTGTTCAGGGTCGCACCAAGCGTCCCCTCCTCACGTGCGATGCGGATAGCCTCTTTCATCTGCCCGAGAATCTGGGGTTCGCCGAGCACCATCGAGTCCAGTCCGCTGGCCACGCGGAAGGCATGACGCACGGCCTCGCGCTCGGGATGGACATACAGATACGGCTCGATGTCGCCATGCGGCACACGCCGGTATTCGGAAAGCCACTGCCCGATCACCTGCGGCGACTCGGCCTGACAATACAACTCGGTGCGATTGCAGGTCGACAGGATCGCCACCTCGTGCGCCCGTGCGCGGCCGGCCAGATCGCCCAGCGCCCGCCGCAATTCCTCGGCATGGAATGCCACCTGCTCACGGACCGAAAGCGGTGCCGTACGGTGGTTGATACCGAGCGTAAAAAGGGCCATGGGAAGAAACGAAGTTCAGACAGGAAAGTGCGCAAAACTGCGGCGAAAACGGGGGTCGATTATAGCATTCGCCCATCCCGCCCCTGTTCGCTTTCGCCACGTGGAGTTCCACCGGATCCTGGCTCAAACGAAATAATCCGGAAAAATTTGGGCGCGATGCATTTCACGCTCACCGATCGATGCTTCAGCCACGCGCAAACACCACTATCTTCTCTACAGCAACCTCAACACATTCTGTTCCTGCGCCATCAATTCCGTCAGGTTCTGTATCCCTCGACGGCGGTGATTCTCCAGCGTTTCCCGCGCCAGGCGGCTGTCCCCCTGACGAATCGCATCGACCAGTTTCGCGTGTTCCAGCGTGGACTCCGCGGTACTCTTCCGACGCGACAACAAGGTCAGTCGAGCACGCTGCGCCCG
>CAYUYI010000550.1:0-1685 GCA_964448995.1 uncultured Propionivibrio sp.
CGGGCGAAGTTGACGATCTTGTCGGCGATACCGCCGTGCAGCATCAATTCACCGGAGAAGACGAAGAACGGGATCGCCAGGAAGGAGAAGACGTTCATCCCGGAAATCATGTTCTGGAACGCGAGTTCCAACGGAAAGCCTTCGACCCAGTAGGTGGCGAGACAACTCAGGGCGATCGAGAAAGCGACCGGCACGCCGAGCAGGAGGAAAAGCATGAAGCTGATGCAGAGGACGGTCAGTGCCATGATGGGATCACTTCCTTGTCAGTGTACATGGCGATCAGGTGTTCGATGGAGAACGAGATGATCAGGATGCCGGCAAAGACACAGGGGATGTAACGCCAGGCTTCGGAAATGCCGAGGGTCGGAATGCCATTGGGCCAGACCGAGAGGGCCATCATCGTGCAGCCCCAAGCGAGGGCCAAGCCGAAAAGGATGGAGAAAAAGCCGACGATATTACCGATCCAGAACTGCATGTGCTTGGGCAGCAGGCCGACGAGAGATTCCATGCCGATATGCCCTTCGTCGCGGACGCCGGCCGCGCCGCCGAACATGGCGACATTGATGACCAGCATCAGCGCAACTTGCTCGGACCAGGCCGGGGCATCATTCAGAACATAGCGCCAGATGACCGAGCCGACGACGACGCCGACGATTCCCAGCAGGCCGGCGACGGCGAGATACATTGCCCAGCGGGAAAGCCGGGCATTAATTTGAGTGAACCAATCCATTTCAATCTTCCAGAAAGAGGCCCGAAGCCGCAGAGGCGGAGTCTTCGGGCCTATTGGAGGTGAATCGCAGTGCGAGGTATTACTTGGCGTTGACGATGTCCTGAACGAGCTTCTTCAGTTCAGGCGTCGGGGAGAACTTGTCCCACACCGGCTTGACGGCGGCAACGAACTCGGCCTTGTTGACGTCGTTGTACTTGGCGCCGGCCTTGAGCGTGATTTCCTTGGAAGCCTGTTCCTTCTTCGTCCACAGATCGATGTAGTACGGGATGGTTTCCTTGGCGGCGTCGCGGATGATCTTCTGCTCTTCCTTGGTCAGGGTGTCCCAGACCTTCTTCGAGAAGACGAGGACTTCCGGTGCCATCACGTGCTGCGTTTCGCTGTAGAACGGAGCGGCTTCGAAGTGCTTGGCTGTTTCGTACGACGGATAGTTGTTCTCAGCGGCGTCAACCAGACCGGTCTTCAGCGCCGTGTAAACTTCGGCCATGGGGATCGGCGTCGGGTTCGCCCCGATCGCCTGAATGATGCTGACCCACAGGTCGGATTGCTGCACGCGGATCTTCATGCCTTTGACATCGGCCAGGCTGTTGACCGGCTTTTTGGCATAGATCGAACGGGCGCCCGATTCCCACAGCGCCAGGCCGACGAAGCCAGCCTTCTCGAAAGCAGCCAGAATTTGGTCGCCTTGCGGGCCGTTCATCGTGGCACGGAAGTGCTTGATGTCACGGAAAATGAACGGGAAGGAGGGAACCATCGCTTCCGGAATGATGCTGTGGAAGGCGGCCGTGTTGACGCGAACCATGTCCAGCGCACCGATCTTGACTTGCTCGACGGTGTCTTTTTCCGAACCCAGCGCGCTGTTGCCGAAGACCTTGATGTTGTACTTGCCGTTGGTCTTCTGGCTGACGATTTCGCCGATCTTCTTGACCGTCATGACGGTCGGGTAGTCGAGCGGGTG
>CAYUYI010000551.1:0-1671 GCA_964448995.1 uncultured Propionivibrio sp.
CGCCTTCGCAGGTGTGGTAGCAGACGCGGCCCATGATCGCCGGGAAGGGGTTGTCGCGGGTCAGGTGCTGCCAGGCAGCCTGGTAGTTTCCCGATTCGGCATGGAACAGCCAGCCCTGGATGTCTTCGCCGGCCGGGCACTGGTTGTTGCAGGGCGGCAGCCGGTCGACGTAGACCGGGCGTTCGGTCCGCCAGGATCCGGTCCGGTTGGCCAGCGAGGAACCAGGGTTGAGGGTGATTGCAAACGGCTTGTTCATCAGTTCGCCTCCGTGTCGAGCAGCGAGTATCTGCGGATGTTCTTGTCCGCCAGCGCTTGCAGGCGGGCGATGGTTTCATAGGCCGGCTTCTTGCCGAAGAGGTGGGCGTAGCGTTTCTGCGGTTTCAGGTAGTCCTCGACCGGCAGCACCTTGCGGATCTTGGCAGAATTGGTGACTTCGCCATACTGCGCTTCGAACACCGGGAACAGACCGGTTTCCTTGGCCAGGCGCGAGAGCTTGATGGTGTCGCCGGACGGCGATCCCCAGCCGAGTGGGCACGGAACCAGGATGTGGATGTAACGGGCACCGCGGAAGGTCATGGCCTTCTTGACCTTGTGTTCCAGGTCGCGCAGGTCGGCGACCGTGGCGGTGGCGACATAGGGGATTTCGTGCGCCATCGCCAGGGCGGGCACGAACTTGCCTTGGCCGAACGGGTTGCCCGGTTCGGTACCCACCGGCATGGTGGTCGCCGTGCGCGCGGCCGGCGGCGTCGCCGAACTGCGCTGGACACCGGTGTTCATGTAGCCGCCGTTGTCGTAGCAAATGTAAAGCACGTCATCGTTGCGCTCGAACATGCCGGACAGGCAGCCGAAGCCGATGTCGGTGGTGCCGCCGTCGCCGCCTTGGGCGACAACGCGGACGTCTTCGGTGATTTCGCCCTTCTGGCGCTTGACCTTCATCGCCGCAGCGATGCCGGTGGCGACGGCGGCGGCATTGCCGAACAGCGAGTGGATCCAGGGGATCTGCCACGACGTTTCCGGATACGGCGTCGAGAAGACCTCGAGACAGCCGGTGGCGTTGGCGGCGATCAACTGGTTGTTGGTGGCGTGCATTGCGGCGTCGATGGCATAGCGGGCGCCGAGCGCCTCGCCGCAGCCTTGACAGGCGCGATGGCCGGAGTTGAGCGAGTTGGTCCGCTCCATGTTGGCCTGCACGCTGCGCTGGTCGGGCTCGAGCAGGCGGTTGCCGACGGTGAAGGTGCCGGTCTGGTAGAACTTGACGGGTTGAAAGCTCATGGACGTAACCTCAGGCGTATTGGCCGACGTGGTCACCCACGTCGCGCAGGATGTTTTCGGCGGTCGGGCCGGAACGACGCTTGGCACGCTCGCGTTCGAGCTGCTTGTTCACGATGGCCCAGTCGAGATCGAGGAAGGTCAGCGCTGGCAGGTCGTCGCGCGTGGCTTTTTCGAAGACTTCGTGCAGCGACTTGCGCGTGATCGGGCGGCCGCCGAGCCCGGCGACGACGGTGTAGTGATGCAGCGCGATATCGCCCATCGCCGTACGCACGTCGGTGGCCAGGATGCCGCCAATGCCGACCGCGAACGTCTTTTCCAGCACCACCACACGCTTGGCATTCTTCAATGCGGCACGCACGGCCTGAAGCGGGAAGGGGCGGAAGGAGATGACGCCGAGCG
>CAYUYI010000552.1:0-1670 GCA_964448995.1 uncultured Propionivibrio sp.
GGCCGGCCGAACTACGACACGGTCAGCGTGCGCATCGCCGAACAGGCGCTCGTCAAGGCGAAACTGCCACCCAATATCGTCGTCGACTGCTCGCATGCCAACAGTTACAAGAACCCCGAACTGCAGCCGCTAGTGATGAGCGACATCGTCAATCAGGTCCGTTACGGCAATCGCTCGCTGGTGGGGGTGATGATCGAATCCAACCTCTTTGCCGGCAACCAGCCGATTCCGGAAGACCTTTCGCAACTCAAATACGGCTGCTCGGTCACCGACGCCTGCGTCGACTGGGAAACCACTGAACAGATGCTGCGCGAAGCCGCCAACCAACTGCGCGACGTGCTGCCGAATCGAATCCTGTAATTCGTATCCGATAATTTTGATCTTTCCGGAGAAACACGCATGACCCCGCTGATCCGCCCTTTCGCCGCCCTGCGCCCACGCACCGAACATGCCGCTGCCGTTGCCGCACCGCCCTACGACGTGCTCTCCAGCGACGAGGCGCGTGCGCGCGCCGCCGGCAAGCCCTACTCCTTCCTGCACATCTCGAAGGCCGAAATCGACCTGCCACCGGAAGTCGATCACTACGCGCCGGAGGTCTATGCCAAATCGGCTGAAAACCTGCGGAAGCTGATCGCCGACAACATCCTCATCCGCGATGCCAAGCCGTGCTACTACGCCTACCGGCTGGTGATGGGCAACCATACGCAGACCGGCCTGATTGCGGCCGCCGCCGTCGCCCACTACGACACCAACCGCATCCGCAAGCACGAATTCACCCGTCCGGACAAAGAAGACGACCGCGTTCGCCAGGTCGAAGCGCTGAACGCCCAGACCGGCCCGGTGTTGCTCGCCCATCCCGATAGCGACGAAGCCGAGCGCCTCGTTGCCGCCGCCACGACCGGCCAGCCGATTGCCGACCTCACCGCCGACGACGGCATCAAGCACACCCTGTGGCTGATCGACGACGAAGCCACCATCGCCAAGATCAGCGCCGTGGTCGACGCCATGCCCGCACTCTACATTGCCGACGGCCACCACCGCTCGGCAGCCGCTTCACGCGTCGCCGCCGCCCGCCGTGGCAAGGGCCGCCCGGATTCGGCCGAATACTTCCTGTCGGTCATCTTCCCGGCACGGCAAATGCGCATCTTCGACTACAACCGCGTCGTGCGCGACCTCAACGGCCTCAGCGTCGATGCTTTCCTCCAGGCCGTCGCCGAGCGCTGCACGGTCACGCCGGCCAATGCCGCCGTCAAACCCGAGCGCACCGGCACCTTCGGCCTCTACGTCGATGGCCGCTGGTTCCATCTGGCGATCAAGCCCGAACTCGTGCCGACGCAAGATCCGGTGCGCCGCCTCGACGTTTCGGTGCTTTCCGAACAGATCCTCGGCCCGGTCCTCGGCATCGCCGACCTGCGCCGCGACACGCGCATCGACTTCGTCGGCGGCATCCGTGGCCTCGGCGAACTCGAAAAGCGCGTCAACAGCGGCGAAATGGCTGTCGCTTTCTCGATGTACCCGACTCAGCTCAGCGAACTCATGTCGGTCGCCGACGCCGGCGAAGTCATGCCGCCCAAGTCGACCTGGTTCGAACCCAAGCTCGCCGACGGGCTGGCCTCGCACATACTTGACTGACCCAAAAGCCATCAAGCCCGTGTCGCAGCAGCGACACG
>CAYUYI010000553.1:0-1660 GCA_964448995.1 uncultured Propionivibrio sp.
TTCCATCGTAGGAATGCTCCACTTCGCCCTTCAGTTTCTGGCTGGCATGGAAGGTCACGACGCGTCGCGCTGTGATCGGGATTTCTTCGCCGGTTTTGGGGTTGCGGCCGGGCCGTTGCGGTTTGTCGCGCAACTGGAAATTTCCGAAGCCGGAGAGTTTTACGCCGTCGCCGCGTTCGAGTGCATTGCGAATCTCTTCGAAAAAGGCTTCGACCATGTCTTTGGCCTCACGCTTGTTGAGACCGACTTTTTCAAACAATAAGTCCGCGAGTTCTGCCTTGGTGAGCGTCATGTGATTTTCCTGTCAGACGCGGAGTTGGGCGGCGAAATCCTGCTGCAGCCGAACCATCAGTTGCTGCATGGCGGCATCGACCTCCGCGTCTTGCAAAGTCCTTTGAGTATCTTGCATAACTATACGGAATGCAAGACTTTTTTTGCCTTGATCGACCCCTTTTCCAGTGTAGACGTCAAAGAGTTTTATTTCTTTGATCAGGGGTGGAAGCGCATTTTTCAGTCCATCCAGAATCTGCTGGAATTCCAGTTTTTGATCCACAACGACCGCCAAGTCGCGCAGCACCGGAGGCTGTTTCGAGACTTCATTAAACTTGGGCAGTGCTGCCTGTTTGAGAACGTCCAGATCCAGTTCGAAAATGACCGGAGCGAGCGGCAGATCATTTTTCTGCTGCCATTGCGGGTGCAATTCGCCGAGATGGCCGACGACAATGTCGTCGACGATGATTTTGGCACAACGCCCCGGATGAAGCGCCGGGTGCGTCGCTTTCTCGAAACGGGCGACCTTCGGTGCGAGCAGCAGCTCGATCTCGCCTTTGATGTCGAAGAAATCGACATTTCGAGCGGTTGATCCCCATTGTTCGGGAAGCGCCGTACCGTAAGCCAGACCGGCGAGCTTCCACGGTTGGCGGAAGCCGGCGACTGGCGTGCCAGTGCTGTCGCGGAAGAAGCAGCGACCGGTCTCGAAGACGCGCACACGATTTTGCTTGCGCTTCAAGTTCGTGGCGACGTTGGCGACGAGGCCGCCAATCAGCGTCGAGCGCATGACGCTCATCTGGCTGGCGATGGGGTTGGCCAGGCGGATTGGGGCGTTATTGGCGGCGAAATCGGATTCCCAGGCTTCTTCGATGAAGGCGTAGTTGACGACTTCCTGGAAGCCGCGGTCGGCGAGGATCTGGCGCACGCGGAAGAGCGGACGGGCGTCCTCGGTCTGTGGCAGCATGGACAGGGCGGCTTGCGGGGCCGGTGCCGGGATGTTGTCGTAGCCGTGAAGCCGAGCGATTTCTTCGATCAGGTCTTCTTCGATCTCGATATCGAAACGGTAGCTCGGCGGTGTGACAATGAAGTCCTCGCCGTCGCGCGTGAACGGCAGATCCAGGCGCGCGAACAGATTGCCGATTTCTTCAGCAGAAAAGGCGACGCCGAGCACCTTGGCGGCGCGCACCGGACGCAGGCGCACCGGGTTACGCGCTGGCAGCGCGGCGTCCGCTGCACAGAGCGGGCCGGCTTGGCCGCCGCAGATGTCGAGAATGAGCTGCGAGGCGCGTTCCAGCGCGTTGCGCGTGCTGCCGAAATCGACACCGCGTTCGAAGCGATGCGAGGCGTCCGAGCCGAAGCCGTAACGTCGGGCGCGGCCGGCGATGGCTTT
>CAYUYI010000554.1:0-1659 GCA_964448995.1 uncultured Propionivibrio sp.
GTTCAAACCGCCAACGACCCCGTAGCGCAGCCGACCGGCATTCGTTTGGGCGAAGCGGCCAACGGTTTGATCCTGCGTTTGCCACGGACGACCGCTTTCGGTGCCACCGGAATACATCTGCCAAAATCCATTCAGCGTTAAGATAACGCATAGATACTACGGCCAACTCTTATATTTACGCTGTCTCTATGCATTAATTGCATAACTCGCAAAGATTGCCGAATACAAACCGGCCAACTTCCGGGAGATGGGATGCAAATCAAATGGATTGAAGACTTCCTGACGCTGACCGATACGCATGCCTTCTCGCGCGCGGCGGCGCGGCGCAATGTCTCGCAACCGACGTTCAGCCGGCACATTCAGGCGCTTGAAGACTGGCTGGGGGTCGAACTCATCGACCGCAGCATGCAGGGCGTCCATCTCACTGCCGCCGGACGCATCTTTCGCGGCTTCGCCGCCGATCTGCTCCGGCGCACTTACGACATGCGAACGGTGCTGCGCGGGCAGGCCCCGGGCAGTGCCGAAACCGTTCATTTTTCGGTCGCGCACACGCTCTCGCTGTTTTTCTTCCCGCCCTGGCTGAGCCGACTCAAGGATGAAATGGGCAACGTCATCGCCCGTGTCAGTTCCGTCAATATTTCGGAAGGGGCCGACGCGCTGGCCGAGGGCGGCACCGAACTGCTGATCATCTATCATCATCCGCAGTTGCCGGTATTGCTCGACCCGGAGCGCTTCGAGCATCAAGTGCTGGCCACCGATGTCATGCGGCCGTTTTCGGCCCCGAACCGAGAAGGCAAGCCACGTTTCAGACTGCCTGGCACCGCCGAACACCCGCTTCCTTTTCTGGCGTATTCACCGGGAACCTATCTCGCTCACACCGTCGAAATGATCCTGTTCAACGCGAACCAGCGCGGCTATCTGGAGCGTTCGTTCGACACGCACATGGCTGAAGCCCTCAAGGCCATGCTGATTGAGGGACACGGCATTGCCTGGCTGCCGGAAAGCTGTGTCGGCAGGGAAGTGGCGCAGCAAACGCTGGTCGCCGCCGGAACGGCTGAATGGTGTGGCACGCTTGAGATTCGCCTTTACCGAGCCCGGGAAAACAGGAATCCCCGGGTCGAACGCATCTGGTCGTTCTTCCGCAAGCATGCCAATTCAGGCATCGACAGCCCGGCCCGGCCCACCGACACGCATTCCGCCTGACCCCAAAAAAAGACGCCCGGCATGCCGGGCGTCGGATCCACTTCTGTCAATCCAGACTCAGAGCCGGAATCGCCCCACCACGCCGTGCAAGGCCTGAGAAAGCGCGCTCAGCTCCGAGACGGTCTGGGTGGCGCTCTGGACAGCACGGTCCGTTTCCATCGTCATCCGGTTCACTTCCTCGGCCGACTTGGCCATTTCGTTTGTTGCCACCGACTGTTCGCGCGTGGACTCGGCAATGTCACGGATCGAACTCACCACTTGCACGATCTCGCCCTGAATGCCTGCGATCTCGGTCGCCACCGCCTGCGAAGCAGCGACGCCATCCGCCACTGACACCTGCGTCTCGCCCATGTCGGCCAAGGCCGAACGAATGTCGCCGTGGGTCGAATCGATCAACTGGCCGATCTCGACCGTCGCCCTGGAGGTGCGTTCTGCCAGCTTGCGGACTTCATCGGC
>CAYUYI010000555.1:0-1653 GCA_964448995.1 uncultured Propionivibrio sp.
GCATACGAGATAGCTTCAGGTGACTGGGTTCAGACGTGTGCTCTTCCGATCTCATCGGGACCCAGCCGTTCAGGATACCCTTCAGCATCGGCAGGTCGAGGATGTAACCGGCAACTACCATGATGCCGATTGCGATCACGAAAAGCGCGGAGCCCAGCGCGAGGCGCGCCGCGACGACCGAAAGATGAGGAGGGGAGGGCGGCATCAGTGCGTCTGGCGGCTATTTCCTGATCGGAGCGAAGGCGCCGTTTTCGATGCGGACCATGAAAGTTTTGCCGAGCGTGTCGCCATTGCGGTCAAATGTGATCGGACGCTGTACCCCATTGAATTGCTGGCGGGCGAGAACAATTTCTTTCAGGGACTGTCCCGGATTTTGGGTTTGGCTCTCGATGGCGTCGAGAATGACATTGGTGGCGTCGAAACTGAAGGTTTCGGGAAAGCCCGGCTCCCGGCTGAACCGGCTCTGGTAGGCGGCGCGGAAATTGAGGTAAGCGGGGGCCCGGCTATCGCGGTCAAAAAACTGCGCAACCGTAATGCCTTCGACCCATTTGCCCCCGATTTCGGCGAGGCGTTCGGTGGCTGCCCATTCCGAGGTTCCCAGCCTGATTTTCGAATTCAGCAATCGGATCGCGTGGCATATCCCGGCGGCATCGACCGAGTTGGCGATAATGATGATGCCTTCGGGGTTCCCGGCCAGGGCGTTTTTTGCGAGGATGTGGAAATCGGCTTCGTCGCTGGAAAAGAAGGACAGCGGCGGGAGCAAGGTGCCCCCGGCGTTGGCAAATAGCTTGGTGAAATCGGTGAGCCAGCTTTCGGTATAGGATTTGTTGCGCAAATCGTAAATCAGCCGCAACCGGCGCAGTCCCTGTGCGCGGAAAAAATAATCGGCGTTGGTGTCGACGAATTCGTTCGTGGCCGGGATGACGCGGAAAAAATAGTCGTCGATGCCGAGCAGATCGCCGGTGGTGACGGTCGGGCTCATGACCAGCAACTTGGATTCGTTTGCCTTGTGAACGATGGCGGTCGCCATCGCGCTGGTCATCGGGCCGACGATGGCCGCGACGCGGCGGGCGGCCAGTGCGTCGAATGCCTTGCGGGCAGCGTCCGGATCCTGTTGGTCATCGGCTTCGATCAACTCGATGGTTTGCCCCTTGATGCCGCCGGCCTTGTTGCGCAGCTCGATGGCGAGCCGCGCGCCCTGTAGCCCGCCGATGCCGAGGTCGGAGACCCGGCCGGAAAGCCCGCCGAGATAGCCGATGCGGACAGGTTCCGGCGGCGCGCAGGCGATCAGCGCGAAAAATGGCAAAACGAATGTCAGGATACTTCGCAGCGTTTTCATGGCGACTCTCCGGGCCGCTTGCTTCGGGACTCTAGGCCGAAGGCTGAGAACAAATTCTGGACGACGTCGTTTATCGTCGCAGAAATCTTTTTGTTTGTGTATCCGTAATTCGTGCAGCGAATTTCGGAAACTACGTAGGCAGCGCGTGGCGGGTGGGGCGGCGGCTACTTCTGCCACTGGGGGCAGCGCGAGGCGAGTTCGTTCAGCGCCGAGCGGGCGGCGAGATAATCGGGGAAAATCTCCTCGACGTGGCGCCAGAATCTTGGGCCATGATTCATTTCGCGGAGATGCGCCAGTTCGTGGGCGACAACGTA
>CAYUYI010000556.1:0-1650 GCA_964448995.1 uncultured Propionivibrio sp.
TGAACCGGATTGCCGCCGACCTGAGCCAGCTAGTCAGCCGCTTCCGCTGCTGAGCCGAAAAAAAAAGCCGCCCCAGAGACTCTGGGGCGGCTTTTTTTCGCCTATCCGCCGCGACACGTTCGCCTGCCCCGTCGCGAGTGCCCTGTTTTGGCGCAAATGACGGGAAACGAGGCCCCTGAATTCCACGCAAGTTCGAAGCAAACGCGCATCGGTTCGCGAATGGACTTTTATCGAATATTTATGTTGACATTCGAACATTTTCGCTCAAATATGCACACAAAACGAAAGCAATACTTTCTCGGCCAATCATTCCGCCGGGACAAGACAACAACCAAGGGAAAGGCAAATGGACCTCCGCGAAAGTAACATCGACAAACTCGCCCAGACCGTCTTTGACACACTGATCATCGGCGGCGGCATCAATGGCGCTGTCGCCGCTGCAGCACTGTCCGGAAAAGGCGCCAGCGTCGCCCTGATCGACCAGCGCGATTTCGCCGGTTTTACCAGCCAACAGTCGAGCAACCTGGCGTGGGGCGGCATCAAGTACATGGAAAGCAACGACTTTCCGCTGGTCTGGGACCTCTGCAAGAGCCGCAATCACCTGATCGAAAACTACCCCTCTCGCGTTCAGGAAATCCGTTTCTATTCAACGCTGTCGAGAGGTTTCCGCCATCATCCGCGCTTCGTCTGGGCAGGCACCTGGCTCTACTGGCTGTTCGGGCGCTTCGCGACGCAAGCGCCACGCTGGCTTTCGAAGGCCACCGTCAATGCCGAAGAACCGCTGATCCGTACCGAAAATTACTATGGCGGCTTCGAGTACTCCGACGCCTACCTGCGCGACAACGACGCCCGCTTCGTTTTCCAGTTCATCCGCGCCGCCATGGACCGCGGCTGTACTGCCGCCAACTATGTCGAATCGCTCGGGTCGCACCGCGAAGATGATCTTTGGATCACGCAGATGCGCGACACGCGCAGCGGGCGTACCTGGCAGGTTCGTTCGAAAGTGCTCATCAATGCCACCGGACCGTTCGTTGACGAAAACAACATCCGCACAGGTGAAAAGACGGCGCATCGCCATGTATTCTCGAAGGGAATCCACCTCATCGTCCCGCAGATCACGGCCAATCACCGTGTGCTGACGTTCTTTGCCGATGACGGCCGGCTGTTCTTCGCCATTCCGATGGATCAGCATACGTGTGTCGGCACCACCGATACCCGCTCCGATTCGCCTTTCAGCGAAGTGACCGAGGAAGACCGCCAGTTTGTCCTCGAAAACATCAACAAGCGATTGAACCTGAAAAAGCCGCTCACGCGCGACGACATCATCGCCGAACGCTGCGGCATCCGCCCGCTGGTGGTCAATGCCACGGGCAACGGCAGCCAGGAACGCGATTTCCTGCAGCTGTCGCGCAAACATGCCGTCGATGTCAATCGCGACACCCGTCACATCAGCATCTTCGGCGGCAAGCTCACCGACTGCGTCAACGTCGGTAACGAAATCGCCGGCTATGTTTCGGACATGGGCATCGCGCTGCCTGACCCCGGCTTCAAGTGGTATGGCGAACCGCCGCGAACTGTCTACGAGAAATTCATGCAGGCGGCGCAGGCGATGAACCTCGACGCGCTGCCGGCGGCTAGCGCCGACACCGG
>CAYUYI010000557.1:0-1648 GCA_964448995.1 uncultured Propionivibrio sp.
AAATCACGATCATGCCGGATGGCTGCGTTGTCGTTGTAGCGAGCAATCGTCTTTTTCAGGGTGTCAACAGGCATACCCGTGAGCTTTGCCAGTTCATCAATCGAGTTGGCCTTGAAGGCGATCGAGTTCTTGGCGCCGCGTTGGAAGTGTTCGTCGAACTTATCGAGCTTGGCAGTCACCGGGACCATCACGCCAACGCCCACATCAATTCCATGCGTTTTCATATAGTCCAAGGTATTTTGGTCAAAGACGACGAACATCGTTCCGCCTTGTCTTTCGAGTGCATTGCCGGCAAATGGCCATTGGAAAATGATGCCCTCATCGGCGAAGCGCTCACCACGCGGATTGAGCCAGAGATGAGGTTGTTTGGCAGCAGCGCCAATATGCGAAGTCGTTGATTCTCCGACAGGTCCGGGACGATAGGATGCAACGACCTCAGTGCCTTCTGCCGCTGCACCAGCAGCCCAGGCCATCTGAATGCCGTCACCCGTCTTGCCAACATTAGCCACGGGCATGGCGGCGGGGAAACGCACATATTTTTCCAGCATTTCCTTGTTGTTCCCGAATCCGCCAGTAGCGATAACCACCGCCTTCGCACGAATGTCGATCTTCTCGCCTTCCTTGTTCTTGGCAACAACGCCTACCACCTTGCCATTTTCCTTAATCAATTCCGTCACCGCGGTTTCGGTCATGATCGGATGACCCATGGCTTTGTATTTGTCTTGCAGGGTATTTATCCAACCTGCGCCGCGGCCACGATAGATGTGCCATGTATATAAGCCACCAGGATAGTTCGACGTCAGTTTTTCGAACTCAACCCCATTGTTCTTGAGCCATTCAACGGAGTCTGCCGACTTTTCAACAAAAGCACGAACCAGCTTGGGATTGGCACGCCAGTGGCTGTAATCCATGATTAGTTTGAACGCCTGATCCTTGGTCAGCGTGTAATTCATTTCACGCTGCAAAGAACTCTCAACGGCAAAAATCCCCTCAGAAAATTGCCCGGTGCCACCCGTTTTGGCTTGTTTTTCAAGCATCACGACCTTGACACCTTTCTCAGCCGCGGCATAACTGGCGGCCGTTCCGGCTGCGCCGGCTCCGACAACTACCACGTCGGTGCTAATTGACTGATCTGCTGATGCCGACAACGCCATCGAAGAAGCAAACAGTGCTGCCAGTATTGACGATCTCATTTTCATGACGAACTCCCCAAAGTGAATGGCTACGAAAAAAATGGATTGCTGTTTCTTTTGTTGGTACGAAGTTACGCAATCGTTATGCCACCATTGATGCATGTTTTAAGTGACTGTTTTTAAAACAAATAATCATATAAACAATGACTCGCTCGACGCGCACTAGCAAATACGACAGTTTTACTGCCTTAAATGGCAGAATGCGAAAATCGAATATCTAATAAGGTAGTTTTATGCCTAAACAGGAAGATTCATTTTTTAGGAACGTGACTTCCAGTCTGTGCAGTTCGGTCGATGTCGCCACTTCGATGCATCGCGCTTTGCTTCAGCTCAGAAAGAAGATTCCGATCGATCTCATGATCATCTGGGTTTATGACGAAACCCAGGGGGGGTTGCGCAAGGTTGCCGTGGCCTCCGAGGAAGGCGGTCGAAAGAGCAATGAACTCATGCAATTG
>CAYUYI010000558.1:0-1639 GCA_964448995.1 uncultured Propionivibrio sp.
TCCGTACCACTGAGCTCCAGCGCAGCCAATTCGCATGCCTCTTTCATCAGCGGCATCATCAACTTCGTATTCGTGGTCACATCACCGCTCATTTTCAGATACTTCTGCCCCGTCGGTGAGTTCAGGAAGGCCGACAACTCGTTGAGTTCATCACTTTTCAACTGCGTCGACAAAAGCACCGCATAGAACTTCGATAGATTTTCCCGGTTGAGTCTTTCCGACATCTTTGCGCTCAGCGTCTTGGCAGCCCGCTCGGAAACATGCGGCTGCAACTTGGCCTCCATCCCGGAGAGAATGATCGGGAATCCGGCCTCCAATGCCGGCCAACTGCCTTCAAGCAGCATATTCGCCAGACGGACAACATCAGCAGATTCGCCCTGCGCATAGGCCAAGGCAGCGAAACAATTGAAAACCAGCGCAATGGCGATTTTTCTCACGTTGAACCCCTTGTTTGTCATGCATCACAATGACATTATGCACAGCAAATATAAATTACTCAACGCCCAGCCAACTGCCACCATTGGTGGCGCACACTACAGAGTCTCCCAACATATCACCATTGCCATTAATGCGCATTTCTGACAACATAAATAAAACACGTTCTCGGAGTCATTCCATGCCTGCCCCGCTTTCAGTCGCTTCGCCCAAGAAGGCCACTAACATCACCCTTCCCGAGTCGCTATTGGTTGAAGCCAAGACGCTCGACATCAATATCTCGAAGGCTGCGGAGATCGGTGTTGCCCAAGCGGTGGCCAAACGCCGGGCTGAACTCTGGCGCCAGGAGAATCAGGAGGCGATTGCCAGTTCCAATGCCTTTGCCGAGGAACATGGCCTTCCGCTGCGGCGCGCGAGGATGTTCTGATGGCCCGCTTCGATGTGTATCTGGGCTCGGGGAATGCCGCTTACCTGCTCGATGTTCAAGCCAACGAGTTGGGGGATTTGAACACGCGGGTCGTTGTTCCGCTCATGCCGATCGGTGATGCACCGAAACCTGCTCAAGTCTTGAACCCGGTTTTCAGAATCGACGGGACCAATTGCGTCATGGTCACGCAGTACATGTCGGCGGTGCAATCCAAGACTTTGAAGAAGACTGTTTGCACGGTGGCAGATCATCGCAACGAAATCACGGCGGCGCTGGATCTCTTGTTTTTTGGGTTCTGATTCGCTTATTGGGCCGCAGTTTTTCCGTAGCCCTTTCATTGTGACGACGTTCGCTGACAATCGGTGCACCGGAGAAGCGGATGTAAAGCACATCGCGGTAACGGATAACCTTGACCGGTTATGCACCGATTTCAACTGTAAGGTTGATCAGGTTGCCGAATACGTGCCCGATGGAGAGCAGACGAAGTCAGGCGCTAGTTAGATCACCTGTAGCAGTCACGTCGAGCAGTATTCAATTTTTCGAGGGAATGTGATCGCTCAGAATTCGGTGGTCACAGAATACCCACACGATAGTCACAATCTGGTCACGGCGGCCAGATTAGGCGTTCTGTAAACGCTAGAATTCCAAAAACAAAAAACCCGCAAAGCCTGACGCCATGAGGGTTTTGTGGAATAATTCGACTGGTGCGCGGTACTGGGATCGAACCAGTGACCCCTGCCGTGTGAAGGCAGTGCTCTACCGCTGAGCTAACCGCGC
>CAYUYI010000559.1:0-1628 GCA_964448995.1 uncultured Propionivibrio sp.
TGCCGAGCCGGGCGACAGCGGCGATGTCGGTGCCGATGCCGGCGATCATGCAGCGAGCGACTGCGCTTCGCGCATCAGGCGCTTCATTTCGGCAACCGCTTCGCGCAGACCGACGAACACGGCGCGACTGACGATGGCGTGGCCGATGTGCAGTTCGCGGATGCCGGCCAGTCGGGCGATAGGCTGCACATTGAAGTAGTTGAGCGCATGGCCGGCGTTGAAGCGCATGTCAAGGCTACGGATGGCCTCGCCAGCCACGCGGACTTTCTCGATTTCCGCGACGACTGCGGGACTCTCAGCGTCCCGGCCCTTGACGTAGAAAGCGTTGGCGTAGGGGCCGGTGTGGATTTCACAGACTTTGGCACCGATGCGCGCGGCGGCTTCGACCTGCGGCAGTTCGGCGTCGATGAACACGCTGCTGATGATGCCAGCGTCGGAAAGTTTGGCAATCGCCTTCTTGAGTTTCTCTTCCTGTCCGACAATGTCGAGGCCGCCTTCGGTAGTCACCTCATGCCGGCCTTCCGGTACGAGCATGGCCATTTCGGGCTTGAGGCGGCGTGCGATGTCGACCATCTCGTCGGTTGCCGCCATTTCGAGATTGAGCTTGATCTGCGTCAGCGCACGCAGTTTTTCGACGTCGGCATCCTGGATGTGACGGCGATCTTCGCGCAGATGAACGGTGATGCCGTCTGCGCCGCCGATATGGGCTTCGACGGCCGCCCAGACGGGATCGGGTTCGTAGGTGCGCCGCGCCTGACGGATAGTGGCCACGTGGTCGATGTTTACGCCGAGTTCAATCATGGTTCCTGTAGCTCCTTGAAAATTTTGCGTGATTCCAGTTCCTTGCCGCCGGTGTAGTGCGCGATCAGCGCCCGCATTAGCTGCTTGGCTTCTAGCAGCGAACGCGGATCGGAAAAATCCTCGTTCGCCAGATCGACAAGCGTCTTGCCGCGCACGCACAGCGCCGAATTGCCCGGCCCGGAAAGACTAACAGGACCGCGCTCGATTTCGTAGGCGTAGAAGCCTTCTGGATCGAGTGGCTGGCCGCGCGCATCGTGCGCCAGCGTCAGCCCGTAACCGAGTTCTTGCAAAAGCGCACGCTCGAAGCCACGCAGGTCCGCTTCGCGTAGCCCGTCCGCAAAGCGACGCAAGGTTTCAGCATATACCGAGAACAGCCGTTCATGGGCGTCTTCGCGCGGCAAAAGATGCATCAGGAGTTCGTTGAGGTAGTAGGCGCAGAACAACGCCTTGCCGGTCAGGAGCGGCTGACCGCCCTGCCACTCGGCCTTCATCAGCGTCTGTACTTCACCCTTGCCGGCCCAGCCGAGTTCGAGCGGCTGGAAGGCCATCAGCAGGCCGCGAATCGCTGAGCGCGGTCGCCGCGCACCCCGTGCGAGCAAGGCAACGCGACCGTAATCACGGGAAAACGCTTCAACGATCAGGCTGGTTTCGCGGAACGGGTAACTGTGCAGTACGTAGGCAGGCTGCGCATCGACCTTGTTCCGGTGCATCATTTGACGATCCGTTATTCGTAGCCGAGACTCTTGAGCAGGCGCTCGTCGTCCGTCCAGCCCGATTTGACCTTGACGAAGATTTCGAGAAAGACCTTGCTGTCGAAGAGGCGCTCC
>CAYUYI010000560.1:0-1625 GCA_964448995.1 uncultured Propionivibrio sp.
CGCAGCTTGAGGATCAATACCGCGCCGGCGAGGATCAGCGTGACGGTGTTGGCGGTGATGATCGGCCATGCCGAGAGAATGAGGCCATACGCGAGCCACAGGGCGACGCCGCAGGTGAAGAGCAGATACATGCGCAAGGAGATGTCCTTGGTGTGTTTGGTCTTCCAGATCTGCCAGACCTGCGGGACGAAGGAAATGGTGGTCAGTGTTGCGGCGCAATAGCCGATCCATTCTGCGGAAATCATGTTCGATTGAATGATGGTGAAGTGTGTTTGATGGTCAATGCTTATCGCACCAGGGGAGTCGTGCCGTGGGGCAGGGCATTGGCGACGGCGGTTCGCAGCGTATCGATGGCTTGCGGGCGCGAAAACGTGGCACGCCAGGCGACGATGACGCGTCGTTGCGGTGCCGGTTCGGTAAAACGGCGGAACTGGATCAGCGCGTCGTCTTGTGGCCAGGACAGGGCGGCCGAGAGCGGGACGATGGACATGCCGGCGCCGCTGGCGACCATGTGGCGCACGGTTTCGAGCGAACTGCCCTCGCGCGCGCCTTCGGTGCCGCCGGGCTCGGAGAGTTTTGGGCAGGCTTGTACAACCTGGTCGCGGAAACAGTTGCCCTGGCCGAGCAACAGCAGATTTTCGCTGGCGATGTCTTTGGGGGCGAGCGTTTTTTTCTTGCCGAGCGGGTGGCCTTCCGGCAGAACGGCGCAGAACGGTTCGTCGTACAGGGGCGTCGTGACGATGCCCGGTTCGTTGAAGGGATCGGCGACGACGATGGCATCGAGCTCGCCGCGCCGGAGTTGTTCGCCGAGGCGGACCGTGAAGTTTTCCTGGAGATAGAGCGGCATTTGCGGCGCCAGCGCATGCAGCGAGGGGATCAGGCGCGGCAGCAGGTACGGGGCGATAGTGAAGATGACGCCGAGACGCAGTGGCCCGACCAGCGGGTTCTTGCCTTGCCGCGCGATTTCTTGCAAACGGATCGATTCTTCGAGGACGCGCTCGGCCTGGCGGGCGATCTGCTCGCCGACCGGCGTCAGGCGGACTTCCGCGGAGGAACGTTCGAACAACATGATGCCGTAGCGCTGTTCGACCTTCTTCAGTGCCACCGAGAGCGTCGGCTGGCTGACGTGGCATTTCTCGGCGGCGCGGCCAAAATGCCGTTCGGCGGCGAGGGCGACGATGTAGCGCAATTCGGTCAGGGTCATGGGCTTGTCTAATAGGATTTGGCTATCGAAATAATTGTAACAATAAATTAGATAAATTTTGGTGCTTTTCTTAAGATTCTCCTGTCGCTTCACTTCATCGACTACTCACAAGGAGATACACCATGAAATCACTGATCAATTCCGAAGTTCTTCCCTTCAACGCCACCGCTTTCCACAACGGCAAGTTCGTGCAGGTGTCCGATGCCGACCTGCACGGCAAGTGGTCGGTGGTGTTCTTCTACCCGGCTGACTTTACCTTTGTCTGCCCGACCGAACTGGGTGATCTCGCCGACAACTACGCCGAATTCAAGAAGCTGGGCGTCGAAATCTACAGCGTGTCGACCGATACGCACTTCACGCACAAGGCGTGGCATGACAGTTCCGACACCATCCGCAAGATCGACTACGTGATGGTCGGCGA
>CAYUYI010000561.1:0-1619 GCA_964448995.1 uncultured Propionivibrio sp.
GGCGAGCAGTAATACGTATGTTCATTGAGCAGGTAAACCTGATTGAGCGCGGACACGATCTTCTCGCCAATCCCCTCGGTTTGCGTTGCGGCCTCGTTTTCGATGCTGCTCAGGTTCGACAGGACGACGACAAACTCGTCCCCGCCCAAGCGGGCCACGGTATCTTCCGAGCGAACGCAAGTGACCAGGCGCTGGGCAACCTGCTTCAGCAAGAGATCGCCCATGTCGTGGCCGAGCGAGTCGTTGAGCGTTTTGAAGTTATCGAGGTCGATGAGCAATAACGCGCCATGTTGGCCGTTCCTTGAACCGGCAACCATCGACTGCCGCAGTCGATCAAACAGGAGCGTGCGATTGGGCAAACCTGTCAGCTGATCGAAAAAGGCCAGTTCATTGATTCTTTCGTCATCCTGTTTGCGTTGGGTGATATCGCGGGTAACCGCGTAGATACAGGCGACGCCAGCAAGCTGGACGATTGAGCCAGAAGCGGATACCCAAATCCGGTTTCCGCTTTTCGTTCTGAACGGCGCTTCGAAATTCAAGCATCGCGAGTCGTGCTGGAGAATCTCGACAAAGCGCTGTCGATCGAGTGGATTGAACCAGATACCCAGTTCCGTCGGGGTATGGCCAATCATTTCATCGCGTGCGTAGCCCAACGCCTTGAGCAAGGGTTCATTGACCTCAAGATACAGCCCATCACTCAGCCGGTTGATCGAGATGAAATCCTGGCTCGCCTCGTAGATTGCGCGATAGCGTTCCTCGCGTTCTCTCAGTGCCATTTCCGCCTGCTTTCGGGCGGTAATGTCGAGAAAAGCAGCGACAAAGTGGTCCGGTTTGTAACGGTAGCCCACGCAGTCATACCAATGCCCGTTGAACGCTTGGTATCGCTCGATACGGACATCCTCGCCGGTTTGAACGACGTGCGCAAAAGTGGCTATCCAGTCAATACTGTCGTTTTCAATTCCGGGGAACGCGGCCCGCACCGTCTTTCCCTGTGGATTAACGCCGGTCAGTTCCTGAAATGCGCTGTTTGCATCGATAATACGATAGTCAATCGGCTTTCCCGCGGCGTCATAAATCATTTCGTGATAGGCCACGCCGATGGGGCCTTTCTCAAACAAGGCCCGGAACTTCCACTCCATTTCCTGCAACGCCGTGTCTCGACTCGCCAACTTCTCCAGAAGACGGTTGAACGCAGCCACCAACTGACCGATTTCGTCTTGCCGCACTATCGGCAGGCGCTGCACGGGTTGCCCGGTATCCGACATGGCGGCCAATGTGTTGACGGTGTCGAGCATGGGCGACAATTGGCGCCGCAACACCCACCAGGTCGCTGCCCCGGCCAAAACGGTCAACACCAGAGTGACCATCAGCATGCGCTGCTGCACATCACGGATCGGCGCAAAGGCTTCTTCGGTGGGCAGTGCAGCCGCCAGATACCATCCGGCCCAAGGAATTTGCTTGACGGATTGCAACACCTCCTTGCCCTGAGGGTTGACGTAAACCAGCGAACCTTCCTCTCCGTCCAAAAAGCGATCGATCACGGGAATTTTGCCGCGCGGAGGGCTCGGTTCCATGATCCGGGTCGTGTCGGTCCCCGTAATGATCATCCGGTGCTTTGC
>CAYUYI010000562.1:0-1614 GCA_964448995.1 uncultured Propionivibrio sp.
CGCGGTGATTCCCTTGCCCATGTGGGCGACCGTCGGGACAACAGGGACGCCAAGGCGCTCGCTCAGTGTCTGGACATTGATATACAAGCCCTTGCGGCGCGCTTCGTCGACGCGGTTCAGGGCAATAACCATCGGTCGTCCGAGCAGGCTGAGTTCAAGGCTGAGTTCAAGATCCTTTTCCAGCATCGTCGCGTCGACCACCTGGACAAGGACATCTGGCGCGGCAAAGCCGCCACCGGGTTCCGCGGTGTTCCGTGGGGCAACGGATGGCCAGCGGTCACCCCACAGCAGGTACATGAGCACGACCTGATCCTGCGGGCTGAGGCGATGCAGCGATTCGATCGACGGCAGGTCGACCAGTGAGATTTCGTCAAGGCCGACATTGACCACGCATTCCTGATAAGCCCCGCCCAGACCGGCCAGGTGTTCATGGCATACGACAGGGCTGGCGGCAGCTTCGAATAGCGTACTTTTGCCCGCGCCGAAGCGGCCGACCAGCACGACGCGCGGCCGGCGTCCGCCGCGCAGCAGCGGGCCGCGTAGCGGAACCGTGGCGATGGTGGTGGTCATGCGGGCGGTCTCGCGAATGTCGATCGGTTCTAGCCGACCGGGAGGTGGTCGAGGTCTGGTCGCTGGGCCGGGTCGATGTGCGTCAGCAGGTTGATGACCCGATGCCGCTGCATGACGCGTTCGCGCGCGGCCACGGCGATGCTGTGGCCCGCTTCGACCGTTTGCGTGCCATCGACCTCGAGGTGCACGTCGACAACGATCATGTCCCCCATTTTGCGCGTCCGCAGGTCGTGGACATTCTCGACGCCGGGCGTCTCGAGCAGCGTGGCACGGATGGCGGCGACCTCTTGCTCATCAACGGCGCGGTCCATCAGGTCATGCAGCGCGTCCCAGCCAAATTCCCAGCCCATCCGGCTGACCATGAAGCCGACGATCAGTGCGGCGATGGGGTCGAGGATCGGGAACCCCGCCAGATTTCCGGCGATGCCCAGCGCGACGACCAGCGACGAGGCGGCGTCGGAGCGCGCATGCCAGGCATTGGCGACCAGCATGCTGGATTTGACGCGCTTGGCGACGGCCAGCATGTAGCGAAACAGGCATTCCTTGGCGGCGAGTGCGCCGAGCGCGACCCAGAGTGCTGCGAGGTGCACGGTGGGAACGCTGTGCGGGGACTCGATCTTGAGAAAGGCCGACCACAGCATGCCGATACCGACCGCCAGCAGTAGCGCTCCGAGAACCAACGAGGCGGCGGTTTCGAAGCGTTGGTGCCCGTAGGGATGGTCGGTGTCCGCCGCCTTGCCGCTGTGATGGTTGGCGAGCAGCACGACGAAGTCGGCCACGAGATCGGAGAGCGAATGGATCCCGTCGGCGATCAGGCCTTGCGAGCGGGTCAGTATGCCGGCAGCGATCTGGGCGATGGTCAGTAGAAGATTGACTGCGACGCTGATCCAGGTGCTGCGGGCAGCCGCTTTAGCGCGTTGTACAACCAACGTTGCCTTGTCGTGAGCGTTGTCGTCATAGTCGGTGGTCTGGTGCGGAATCATGGTGTATGTGGCTGGCGATCGGCAGGGTGGGGCGCATAGAATGGAGGCCGTATTGTGCGCT
>CAYUYI010000563.1:0-1608 GCA_964448995.1 uncultured Propionivibrio sp.
TTGAATCCTTCCGAGATCAGTGAACTGATCAAGAGCAAGATTCAGAATCTGGACACGGGCTCGGAGACCCGGACGCAGGGCACCGTTGTTTCGGTGACCGACGGTATTTGCCGGATTCACGGTCTGGCCGACGTCATGCAAGGCGAAATGCTGGAGTTTCCCGGCGGGACGTTCGGGATGGCGCTCAACCTCGAACGCGATTCCGTGGGCGCCGTTGTTCTGGGCGAATACGAGCAAATTACCGAAGGGGATACGGTCCGGACAACCGGCCGTATTCTCGAAGTGCCGGTGGGACCCGAACTGCTCGGGCGTGTTGTGAATTCTCTGGGCCAGCCGATCGATGGCAAGGGTCCGGTCAATGCCAAACTGACCGACAAGATCGAAAAGGTGGCGCCGGGCGTCATCTGGCGGAAGTCGGTGTCGCAACCGGTGCAAACCGGTCTCAAGTCGATCGACGCGATGGTGCCGATCGGCCGCGGTCAGCGCGAATTGATCATCGGTGACCGGCAGACCGGCAAGACGGCGGTGGCGGTCGATACGGTCATCAACCAGAAGGGCAAGAATCTGACCTGTATTTACGTGGCGGTCGGGCAGAAGGCGTCGACAGTGGCCAACGTCGTGCGCAAGCTCGAAGAACATGGCGCCATGGAATACACCATCGTTGTTGCGGCAACTGCCTCCGAATCGGCGGCGCTGCAATACATCGCGCCCTATGCCGGCTGCACGATGGGGGAGTATTTCCGCGATCGCGGCCAGGACGCACTGATCATTTATGATGATCTGACCAAGCAAGCTTGGGCGTATCGTCAGGTGTCGCTGCTGCTGCGCCGTCCGCCGGGCCGCGAAGCGTATCCGGGCGACGTTTTCTATCTGCACTCCCGCCTGCTGGAACGTGCGGCACGCGTCAATGAGGAATATGTCGAACGCTTCACCAACGGTGAGGTCAAGGGTCAAACCGGTTCGCTGACGGCACTGCCGATCATTGAGACTCAGGCCGGCGACGTTTCCGCGTTCGTTCCGACCAACGTCATTTCAATTACTGACGGCCAGATCTTCCTGGACACCGACCTCTTCAACGCTGGTGTGCGTCCGGCGATCGATGCCGGCATCTCGGTGTCGCGCGTCGGCGGTGCGGCTCAGACCAAGGTCATTAAAAAACTCGGTGGCGGCGTGCGTCTGGCGCTGGCCCAGTATCGAGAGTTGGCGGCATTCGCCCAGTTCGCTTCGGATCTGGATGAGGCAACGCGCAAGCAATTGGATCGTGGTCGCATGGTGACCGAACTGATGAAGCAGCCGCAGTATTCGCCGATGGCTGTCTCCGAAATGGCGATCACGCTGCATGCGGTCAACCAGGGTTTCTTCGACGATGTCGAAGTCAAGAAAGCGCTTGAGATCGAACGGTTGATGCAAAGCTACATCAAGCAGCAGCATGCCGACCTCGCCAATACCATCGAGACGAAGAAGGATCTCGATGCCGAGGCAGAGAAAGCGTTGACCAAGGCGATTGAGGCGTTCAAGGCCACGCTGGCCTGAACGGGGAGATCGTTATGGCCAGCGGCAAGGAAATCCGCAACAAGATCAAGAGCGTCGAAAGCACGCGCAAGATCA
>CAYUYI010000564.1:0-1607 GCA_964448995.1 uncultured Propionivibrio sp.
ATATCCTCGACGCGGCGAACGCGCTGATCAAGAACAACCGCGGTCGGCTCGGCAAGAACCTGTGGACCGATGCCGGTGCCGGCGAACCGATCCGCGTCTTCGAAGGCTTTTCCGATCTCGACGAGGCGCGCTTCATTGTCGATGAAGTGCGCGAGCTGGTGCGCGAAGGTATCGAGCGTCCGCAGATCGCCTTGCTCTACCGCTCGAACGCCCAGTCGCGCGTGCTCGAACACCAGTTGTTCACCGCGGGCGTGCCGTACCGCGTCTATGGCGGCCTGCGCTTCTTCGACCGCCAGGAAATCAAGCACGCGCTGGCCTACCTGCGCTTGGTCGCCAATCCCGACGACGACACGGCCTTTGCCCGCGTCGTCAATTTCCCCACGCGCGGCATCGGCAGCCGCAGCGTCGAAGCCTTGCAGGAAGCCGCGCACCGCGCCAATTCGAGCCTCTACAACGCCGCCGCCAGCCTCTCGGGCAAGGCCGGCGCCTCGGTCGGTGCCTTCATCCGGCTGATCGAGACGATGCGCGCCGAGACCCAGCATCTGTCGCTGCCGGAAGTCATCGACCACCTGATCGAACAGAGCGGCCTGCGCGCGCACTACCTCGGCGAAAAAGAAGGCAAGGAACGGCTGGAAAACCTCGACGAACTGATCAGCGCTGCCGCCAGCTTCCTGCAGGAGGAAGACGGCACGCTGGCCAATCCGAGCGAGGGCGATGCGGTCGCCTCGTTTCTCGCCCACGCCTCGCTCGAAGCCGGCGAACACCAGGCCGGCGAAGGCCAGGAGGCGGTGCAACTGATGACCGTGCACGCGGCCAAGGGCCTGGAATTTGACGCCGTGTTCATCACCGGGCTGGAGCAGGGCTTGTTCCCGCACGAAAACGCGGCGATGGAACGCGACGGGCTGGAGGAGGAACGCCGCCTGATGTACGTCGCCGTCACCCGCGCGCGCAAGCGCCTGTACCTCTCGCACGCGCAGACGCGCATGCTGCACGGGCAGACACGCTATTGTCTGCCGTCGCTGTTTCTCGAAGAACTGCCCGAAGAATTGCTGCGCAAGGTCGGCCACACGCCGGCCTTCGCACCGGAACAGCCGGCATATTCCTCCATGCCATCACGAAAAGCCGAGGCCGCCACGATCGGTGGCTTCCGCATCGGACAGAGCGTGCAGCACGCCAAATTTGGCCTCGGCGTCATCGTCTCGGCCGAAGGCGGCCCCGACGCGCGACTACAAATCAACTTCGGCGCACACGGCATGAAATGGCTGGCGCTGGCCTACGCCAAGCTCACGCCCGCCTGATTTTTTGGGGCAGATTGTGGAGAGAGGCGCGGGATAGAACGGGTTCAACCGCGCAGCCGCCAAACCATGCTTGGGCGCGGATGGCGATTTGTGGGAAAGGTAGAGATCGACCCTCTACCGTCGTTCAGTTGGCAAGCCGCTTCCGTCTCTAATGCTTCAGTAAGCCGTCCCTCAGCAAGGGGCAACATGATGCCATTATTCATTGGCAAACGACATCAGCACAATTCGTCTGCTGCGAGTTCTACAAGCTCACCAAACGAGCCCGCGCCGCGCTAACATCCCATTCCATGAAAATACGGATACATCGTG
>CAYUYI010000565.1:0-1606 GCA_964448995.1 uncultured Propionivibrio sp.
GGGGTGACGTTGGTGGTCCTGGCTCCCCTGGCGGATGCGTTGGTCAGAATTGGCCGCTTTAATGAAGCCGTGCGCAGTTGCGATGAAGCCCTGGCGGTTTCGACCCATCTCGGCGACCATCATGCCGAGGCCGAATTGCATCGGCTCAAGGGAGAGTCTTTGTGGCGATCGGACGTCCCTGACCTGGCATCGGCCGAAGTTTGTTTGCAGCGGGCGTTGACGATTGGCCACAACCAGCGGGCGATGTCGTTGAAACTTCGCGCGGCGATGAGTCTCGCGCAGCTCTGGCAGTCGCAGGGGCGGTTACACGACGCCAAAACAATCCTTGAAGCGGTTTATCACGAGTTTACCGAAGGGTTCGACACGCCGGATTTGCGTGCGGCCCGCAAGCTGCTGAATCACTTGGCTGCCTGATTTTTCGCGCGGTTTTCGACCGTCGCGGATACCCGTGCCTTCTTACGGACTTCTTACGATCGACTGATACAAAAAGCTGCCCGCAGGGTGTCGCTACTTGCGGCCGGCGTCGGGGTGCGCAGTCAATTTCGTTGTGAAGATCGGGGCGAAAAATGAACAAGATCTACCGTATCGTCTGGAACAAGGCGCGTCAATGTCTGGTGGTCGTCGGAGAAAATGCGCTGACGGCAGTCAAATCCAGTGGCTCGGTGGTCGGCGATGCGCAATCTGCATTCGCGCAGTGGTGCCGCATGGCGCTGGCGGTAATGGCCTTGTTCGGCGTGGCGTGTCCGCCCTTTGCCCTGGCGCAGACGGTCATCCGTCCTGACGGGCGTACTCAGACGACGGTCGGTAATGCCGGCAGCACGTATAGCGTTTCGACGGCAACACAGACCGGCAGCAACGCGTTCAATTCGTTCAGCGCTTTCAGCGTCGGCGCCGGAAATACCGTCAACATGTATGTGCCGTCTTCGGCCATCAACCTGATTAACATCGTCCGTGACCAACGTACCGACATTTATGGCGTGCTCAACGCCATCAAGGACGGACGCATCGGTGGCAACGTCTGGTTTGCCAATCCGCATGGCTTCGTCGTCGGTGCTGGCGGCGTGGTCAACGTCGGCAGCCTGACGGTAACAACGCCCAATCAGCAGTTTGTGGACGGGTTTTTCTCTGCGCCCGGATCGCCGGATCCGGCGTCGGTGACCCAATTGCTGTCGGGCACGGCACCGCGCAATCCGGCTGCACAAATTTCCGTCCAAGGCCGCATCAACGCACTCGAAGGCGTCATGCTGAGCGCCGGTGCCATCAATGTGGCCGGGTCGATCTACAGCGGTGCGCGGTTCATCGGTTCAGCCCCCGATTTTTCCGACGTCGTTAATGCTAACGGCTTGGCTTCGGCGACGAATGTCGTGGTCAGGGAAGGGCGCATCGAGATCGTTGCCGATGGCGATGTGGCCATCAGCGGTACACTGGCGGCGGAAGGCGGCAGTGGCGTGCGTGGCGGCGATGTCAGCGTTCGGGCGGGCGGCAATGTGTCGCTCGACGGCGGTGCGCTCGTTTCGGTGCGCGGGAACGGCGACAACTCGGCCGGCGGTAACGTCAACATCTGGGCCGATAACGATGCCGTGGCGCACAAGGGTGCGCTGGTCGA
>CAYUYI010000566.1:0-1596 GCA_964448995.1 uncultured Propionivibrio sp.
GATCAATACCTGATAATCGGCCTTCATAAGTCTTTCGTATCCTGTGCAACGGGCAGAATGAGCGTCACGGAGCTGCCCTGCCCCTCGACGCTGTCGATTTCGATGCTGCCCTGGTGGCTTTCGACGATGCGCCTTGCAATTGCCATGCCTAACCCGGTACCGGACGGCTTGGTCGAGAAAAACGGGTCGAAAACGCGCTCGCGCAGCGTTGCCGGAATGCCACAGCCAGTATCGTGGATACTCAGCCGGAGTTTGCCCTCGGTGACCAACGTGCGTATGCGGATCTGGCCCCGACCGCTGATCGCTTGAACGGCATTGACCAGAATATTGAGCAGTACCTGCTTGATACGCCCCGGATCGGCCCAGACCGGCGGCAAGTCGGGATCGAGTTCGCGCACGATCTCGATCGGCGCTTCACCCGCATTTTCCGGCGCCAGCAGCAACGCTTCCTCGACCAGCGCGTTGAGATCAATGGGCAGGAAGTGCAGCGGCAACGGGCGCACCAGATCGAGCAACTCGGAAACGATACGGTTGAGCCCATCAACTTCACGGATGATGATACTGCCGTACTCCTGCCACTCGCGCGGATCCGAGGAACCCTGCAGGTATTGCACAAAACCGCGGATCGAAGTCAGCGGGGTGCGCAATTCATGCGCAATACCGGCGGCCATTTCCCCAATCAGCGCCAGCCGCTCGTTCTGTGCCACCTGGCGTTGCAGTGCGTAGCGTTCGCTGACGTCGCGGATGATGGCAACCACCCCCAGCGGCTTGCCGCGCCCATCGAACAGCAGGCTGGTACTGGCCAGGACGCGGGGTGTGCGGTGCGGCAGCGGGTAGTCGACTTCGATGCCATGGTGTTCACGCCCGGTCTGCAAGGTATCGACGATCGGGCTATTGAAATCGGCGTCCGGACGGAACAAAGCCGGATACGGCTTACCAACCACTTCTGCGGCCTCGCACTGGAACAGTTCGCAGCCGGCCGGGTTGATGTAGGAAACCTGATTGTCGGTATCGACAGTAATGACGGCATCGGCCAGGCTGTCGAGGATGTTGTGATGCATCGAGCGTGTTTCCAGCAACGCCCGCGCCAGATCGTTGATCGCCTCGACAATCTCGCCGATTTCACCTTGGATCGGCGGAATCGGCGTACCCAGGTCGAAACGCAATCGCAGGAGCCCGCTCTTGATCCGCGCCAGATTGCGGGTCAACTGGGTGATGACGAAGTACACCACAAGCAACGACAGGCCAAATCCAATCAACGTCATCGTCTGCACGGCAAAGCGCATGGAACCCGCCTGCTGCTCGATGGCATCGACAAATTCGTTGGCCCAGATGTAGCCGACGACCTTGCCACCTTCCTTGATCGGCAGCATGGCATTCATGATGTTGCCGCGGACCTGGCCGCCGCTGACCGTCATCGGCTGGCCATTACTCATCACCCGCCAGCCCGGATGATCCGGCGGAATGCTCAGACCGACCGTCTTGGCATACTGCGCGCTGGGGCCGTAGGTAATCATGGCGCTCAGACCAAGATGAAAATAGCCGACGCCGACCCCCGGAAACGCCTGCGCGACTTGATCGCAATAGTCACGCAGG
>CAYUYI010000567.1:0-1587 GCA_964448995.1 uncultured Propionivibrio sp.
CGAGGACCAGCGTCAGCGCTAGTGACAGACGGAATTCGTTGCAATGGCGGCGCAGCAGGTTGACGATCCAGCCGGAAACGCCGAGGGCGAGGACGGTGAAAAACCAGCGCTGCCAGCCGCCCGCGTCGGAGAGGAAGCTGAAGGCGGCGCCGGGGTTGAAGGTCAGCACCCAGTTCCAGAACGGCGCGACATAGCGCGTCTCGCCGAACTGGAGGGTGCCGAGCACCACCCATTTGCTGGCCTGGTCGAGCAGGATGACCAGCCCGGCCATCCATAACCACGGTTGGATGTTACGCGCAGGCACGGACCTCGCCCTCGCCATGCAGGTTGCTCACGCAGCGGCCGCAGAGATCCGGATGTGCAGCGTTGGTGCCGACATCCTCGCGCACGTGCCAGCAGCGTTCGCACTTGGTGTGCGGTAGCGGCGCGCAGTCCACCTTGTCCTCGCCACGCAGCACGGTCGTCTTCGAGCAGATGAAGACGAAGCGCAGGTCGTCGGCCAGCGAGGTCAACAGGTCGTATTTCTCGCCGTCGGCGTGCAACGTGACTTCTGCCTGCAGCGACGAGCCGATCTTGCCTTCGATACGCAGCTCTTCCAGCGCACGGGTGACCTCGGCGCGGTACGCGCGGATCTTGCTCCACTTGTCGAGCAGCGCGGCCTCGTCGTCAAGCGCCGGCAGCGGTTGCCAGGTGTGCAACATGACCGAGTCGTCGGCGTTGCCGGTGATGGCGAGCCAGACCTCTTCGGCGGTGAAGGAAAGGATCGGTGCCATCAACTTGACGAAGGTCTGCGTGATGTGCCACAGCGCGCTCTGCGCCGAACGGCGGGCCGTCGAGTGGGTGGCCGTGGTATAGAGGCGATCCTTGAGGATGTCGAGGTAAAAGCCACCGAGGTCTTCCGAGCAGAACGTCTGCAAGGCCTGTACGACGCGATGGAACTCGTATTGGCCGTATTCGGCTTCGCACTGCGTCTGCAACTGGCGCGTCATGGCCAGTGCGTAGCGGTCGATTTCCAGCCATTGCGCCGGCGGGAGCATGTCCTTGGCAGCGTCGAAGTCCGAAGTGTTGGCGAGCAGGAAGCGCAGCGTGTTGCGGATGCGGCGGTAAGCCTCGACCACGCGCTTGAGAATTTCGTCGGAGATCGACAGTTCGCCCGAGTAGTCGGTTGCCGCCGTCCATAAGCGCAGGATGTCGGCACCGAGTGTGTCGGAGACCTTCTGCGGGGCGATGACGTTGCCCATCGACTTGGACATCTTGCGGCCCTTGCCGTCGACGACGAAACCGTGCGTCAGGAGTGCCTTGTACGGCGCACGACCGTCAATCGCGCAGCCGGTCAGCAGCGAACTCTGGAACCAGCCGCGATGCTGGTCGGAGCCTTCGAGGTACATGTCCGCCGGGTACTGGCAGTCTGCGAGATGCGAGCCGCGCATCACCGACAGGTGCGTGGTGCCGGAATCGAACCACACGTCGAGCGTGTCCTTCATCTTGACGTACTGGTCGGCCTCGTCACCCAGCAAGTCTTTCGCATCAAGCGAGAACCAGGCTTCGATCCCCGATTTTTCAACGCGTAGCGCCACCTGTTCGGTC
>CAYUYI010000568.1:0-1582 GCA_964448995.1 uncultured Propionivibrio sp.
TAGCCGTCCATGATCGGCATCTGGCAATCCATGAGAATGCAGTCCGGCAACTTGTTGGCGACGGCCGCCAGCGCCTCTGCGCCGTTGTCCGCGGTTCGCACGGATATTCCGGCCTCCTGAAGCATGTCGCGCACGACTTCCTGGTTGAAGGCCACATCGTCAACCAACAGGATGTCCAGACCCTTGAGGGCTTCCGGTACAAAAATCGCGTCGCTGTCTGGCAGCGACGCGGTTTCAACTTCGATACCGAGGAAGGGGGCTATTTCGGCATACAGCTGCTTGGCGGTGGTCGGCTTGGTCAGGACCCCGTCGAATATCGCGGTATCGACGCTCTGGTCGGTGTCCAGAGAATATCCGGCCATCAGCAGGATTGGCGGCAAGGCGGCGGGCCAGGCATCCTGCCATGCATTACGCAACGCGCGGATGGTTTCCACGCCGTTCTGTTCCGGCATTTGCTGGTCGACAAGGATGGCCAGGTAATTGACCGAACCTACGCCTTCGTTTGCGGCAAGCGCTTCTTGCCCGGAAGCGCGAGCCTCGCAAGACAGGCCGATTTGGGCGAGTTGGGTGGCCAGCGCTTGCCGGTAGCGTGGATTGTCGTCGATAAGTAGCACGCGACGTTCCGCGAATTGGGCGAGCCTTTCGCGCATGGCAGTCAATCCGCCCGCCCGCCCAGGTGGGCGGGCCGCGAGTATGGAAAATGCGAACGTGCTGCCGTGGCCCGGTTCGCTGCGGACATTGATGTGACCGCCCATCAGTTCGACGAGACGCCGGCAAATGGCGAGTCCGAGACCGGTGCCGCCGAAAATGCGCGTCGTCGTTGTGTCCGCCTGAGTGAACGCGTTGAACAGGCGGGCTTGTTGTTCCGTGGAGATGCCGATTCCCTCATCAATGACTTCAAATTGGAGCCGGATGGTATCCGGCGTCGCTTCTTCCACTCCCGCTCGGACGATGACGTTGCCGCGAGCCGAAAATTTGATGGCGTTGCCTAGCAGGTTGATGAGCACCTGTTGCAGGCGCAGAGAATCTCCGATGAAAGTATGGTGGCACGAGTCGTCGATTTCGAGAATGATTTCGATGCCTTTTGTTTCAGCCTTCCTGGACAGCAGGTTGCCCACATCGGTGAGGGTTTGGACGAGGTCGAACGGACTCGTTTCAATGTTGAGCTTGCCGGATTCGATTTTCGAAAAATCGAGAATGTCGTTGATGATGCGCAGCAGCAGGTCGGACGTTTGCTGAATCTTGGTCAGGTAATTGCGTTGCTTCGGGTTGGGGTCGGTGGCCAGGCAGAGTTCGGTCATGCCGATGATGGCGTTCATCGGGGTACGGATCTCGTGGCTCATGTTGGCCAGGAAGTCGCTGCGTGCCTGGGCCAGGTTTTCGGCTTCGGTTTGTGCGAGGATTCGCAGGTTTTCCAGTCGCCGCCGCTCAAGAACGTCAAGGAAGCCGGACAGCAGGACGATGAACGGCAAGACCATTGCGGCGATGACAAACAGGCGCGCCGTACCGCTGTCCGCTGCTTCCTCTCGGGATACGAGAACCAGTGCCACCGGCATTTGGTCGATATCGAGCCGGGCAATAT
>CAYUYI010000569.1:0-1578 GCA_964448995.1 uncultured Propionivibrio sp.
CGTTGCTGAACACGTTGCCGGTCACGATCGTTGCCGGCGCATCCTCGGTGACGGCATTCACGTCATTCACCGCTGTCGGCAGGCTGTCGATGATCTGGATGACGAGGCTGCTCGCGGCTGTGCCGCCCACGCTCGTGACCGTGAGTGCAATCGTGTCCTGCGTGACGTCGGCTCCAGGCTGGTTCACCGAACCGTTGAGCGTATAGGAATAGGTCAGTACGCCTGTCGCGGCGTCGTAGCCGGTCAGGGTCAGGGTGCCGGTGCCGGTATCGACGGGCGTCGCCGCCAGGACCGCCGGTGAAGACAACTGCGTCAGTGTGAAGGCGATGCCGTTGACGGAGATGCCGGTCATTCCGCCCGGTGTGGTCAATGTGATGCTGCCGGTGACGGTTTCGCTGGTATCTACGGCACTGGTCAGTCCCCGTTCGTTGACCGTTGCCTGACCCGAAGCGCCGCCGTTGCCGTCCACGGGGGTGATCGTCGGCGCCGGAAACGCGGCTGCAGCACCTTGGGCTGTGTTGTCCGGGTCGAAGACGCCGGCGGGCCGCCCGGTGTCGAACTGGTACGACAGCGGGTCGATCGCCTCGGCGATGCGCAGCAAACGCACGAACGATGGGCCGCCACCGGCGCTGCCCCCGGCTTCGCCAGCGGCCGTTTCCTCGAGCAGGTCGTCGAGATTGCCACCGCTCTTGATCGCCTGGATGATGCGCGCCGCCTCAGCGCCCGGTGCCTGCAGCGCGGCATCCGTCACATCCGGTTTGGCTTCGCCGAGAACTTCGGCATCAAGGACGACGATGTCGCCGGGATTGACTCGAAGCGATTGGCCGTCGCCGGTCGCCAGCGTGACCCGGCCGTTGTCCGTCGTGATCAGCACCTCGCCTTCATAGACCGGATCACCCACCTGCAATGGCCGCATGACGCCGTTGGCATCCTTGGCAAAAACCTCGCCCTGAAGGCTGGATATGCGCGCCACAATCGCCGGAGTTGCCATGATGTTTCCCTGAGATGGAATGATCGATGGCAGCACGATACGACGGGAAGACGGCAGCGCCTACTGTACCGAAGTACAGTCCGGCGGAACGGGTTGCGCCTATTCCGTCGCTGGCGTCCGCAATGGTGGTGATTCGATGCCGTTGATGATCAGGGACAGCTGCAGCCGGTCGCGCGCGCCGAGCTTTTCCAGCATGGCGGCGACGTGCGCTTTGACGGTGCGCTCGGTGATATCCAGTGCGCGGGCGATTTCCTTGTTGCTGGCGCCGCGGGCAAGCAGGCCGGCCGCTTCCTGCTCACGCGGGCTCAGGCGCGAGCGCCAGTCCGATTCGACCTGTGGCGGCATGCGCGCCGTCGACGTCAGCAGACGGCGCATCAGCCCCTGGCCGACCCAGATGCCGCCGTTGGCCACGACCGTCGCGACCTGTTGCAGCACTACCGCGGCCGCATGGCCGTTACAGTAGCCGGCCGCACCGGCCGCCAGGGCAGCGAGGGCTTCGTCTTCGCGCGGTTCGTCGGCCAGCACGATGAACGGCCGACCGGCGATGACCGGCAGCGCATCGGCAATCACCGCCTCAACCCGGGCGC
>CAYUYI010000570.1:0-1577 GCA_964448995.1 uncultured Propionivibrio sp.
CCGGCGCCTACGGTGCATCCATGTCGTCGCAATACAACTCCAGGCCGCTGGCGCCCGAGATTTTGATCGATGGCGATGACGTCCGGGTGATTCGGCGACGGCAAACCATCGAGGAGCTGCTTTTGCTGGAGTCAATGTCCTAGCCTTTGCACTCCTCGCAGCACACTTTTTGTGGCAGTAAATCGCATCACTGCTGATGGAACATTCATCTTTCAATTTTTGGCCTTCCGACCATAGGTGATCTGCAACCGCTTCATGAGGTTTCTGAGCGTGCTTGGGTTGATCTGGAGCAATTTTGCAGCCCCAGACTCCCCTTGGACGCGCCCAGCGCAAATCTTGAGGGTGTTTTCTATATGCTGTCTGAGCAATGCATCAATACTCACTGGAGGGTGGGGGGCGACCTGGGAAGCGGGTATTTCTGAAACATTTCCGGGGAACAAAACATCAACAGAAATTGAGTCTCCTTTTCGGAGGATGAGGGCCCGCTCGATCAGATTTTCGAGTTCTCGGACATTGCCCGGCCAATCGTAATCAGCGAGCCGTCTCATGGCAGACGACGTCACAATCGGAGTCCCTGATAAATTGAGTTCTCTGCTTTTCTTCATGAGAATGTGACTGACGAGCTGCGGAAGGTCTTCTCTACGATGCCGCAGCGGGGGGATGAAGATTGGAAACACATTCAGTCGAAACCACAGATCTTCGCGGAACGCCTTCTGCGCAACCATGTTCTCAAGGTTTCGATGCGTTGCAGCGATGACCCGGATATTGACCTGAATTGACTGGCTGCCACCGACGCGCTGTATTTCCTTGAATTGCAGAACCCTCAACAGCCGAACTTGCACCTGTGGTGGTAATTCCCCAATTTCATCAAGGAAAATCGTCCCGTTGTTCGCACGCTCGAAATATCCTCGTTTTTGATAAAAAGCGCCGGTAAAAGCGCCCTTTTCATGGCCGAATAGTTCTGTGTCGATCAATGGTTCGGGGATTGCGCCGCAATTCACCTTGATGAACGGGCCATTGGCAAACGAAGAGTGTCGATGAATCATGTTGGCGATCAGGTCTTTTCCGGTGCCGGTTTCTCCGCGCAACAAGACCGGGCTGCTGAGTCGTGCCACCTGGGTTGCCATGTCAATCACGTTCTTTAAGCCATATTCGCTACCGACGATGCGGCTATTGCGTCCCAACTCGTTGTCTCGATTCAGTTGAGTCTGATCGTTCGCCGATGCCTGGCGGCTTTTGAACATCTCTTGGTGGAGGGCATTCGCGGCAACCAAGGTGAACGGCTCGAGAAACTGTGACAGCAAACGGGCATGAACGGGTTCGTAACGATTTGTTCCTTCCGTACGGACGAAAAGGGTTCCGATCCGCTTTCCCTCGCTATCCAAATACATAACCATCGATGAGTAGTCTTTGGGTAAGAAGTATTCCTCAAGGCTATGGGCCACGGGGTCGTCGTCCGGGTAGTTTACGATGCGCATGACCACAGGATTGAGGCCTGTACGTTCGATAACCGTATGCGGAATATCCATGCGTAGCAATTTCTCCCGTGTCGTTGGATGCAATTGCATGAGTTCATT
>CAYUYI010000571.1:0-1570 GCA_964448995.1 uncultured Propionivibrio sp.
GTCGCCAGGTCGGCGCGGTGAAAATCGACACGAAACGCGGCACAACAGGCGCCGCAGGCTAAACAGGCGGTCTCAGACATGGAAAGAAGCCGGGCGGTTTGAAATCACTTGAATACGCTGCTCGAAAAGAGATGCCTCACGATAAAGCTTTTTGACAATCTAGCAAGCGCATCCTTTCAAAACGCCTTCAAAGAACCACCGTCGTACGCCAAAGCGCATGCCCCGAATCAAGATACTTGCGTTCGAACGGCGTCAACGGCGTTTCCGGCAGGAAGGCCTCGCACGACGGCTGGAAGTCAGTCATCCAGCCGATTGCAAAGCAGAATTCCTCGATATAGATGCGCCAATTGCTGCGGCATTCAAGCACGCCACCCAGTTCGAGCATGGCCGGAAAAACCGGATGACCGTGCCAGCGGCGCGACAGATGGCCAATTTTCGGCCACGGATTGGGATACAGCAGATAGTGTCGATCGAGCCGGACGCCGGCATCGCCCAGCAAGCGCCAGTAATCAACGAGATCGGCACGCACCAGATCGAGGTTTTCCGGCAGACCGTCCGCCTTGCCATCGATATTGCGGGCCAGACGTGAGGCCGATTGATCAACACCGATCACATAATGGTCCGGAAAAGCACGTGCCAGCGCGATGCTGCTTTCGCCAACACCGCAGCAGGCATCGAGGATCAGCGGCGCGTGCGGCGCGATGCGCTGATGCCGAGCCAGGCTCGCCTCGCATGCCACCCGGTTGTAATCCGCATACGGTTTGAGAAACGGGGCATGGCGATGCCGATCCAGCAGCGTCGCGAGTTGCTCGTGAATGCCCGTCTGGGCACTGCTCGGAACGCGTGAGTTAGCCTGCATGATTCAAACTGCCACCCCATGTCGCGCCAACGTTTCGCTCACGGCATCAATGCCGGCCTGCAGGCGGACGTCGCGATAGAGCATCTCTGCCTCGGAAAAGGCATCGCTCAGCGAGCGCAACCACATCTTGATCCGGCCCGGCCGATACCGTGCTGCCATTTTTTCCGGCAGACGCCGCCAGAACTGCGCCACGAGTTGCGCGACCTCGTTCCAATCCGATCGTTCGTCGGCCGACTGCGCAGCCCCCGACAGATAGGCCTTGATCCGTCTTGCCAGCAGCGGATCGGCCACTGCGCCGCGACCGATCATCACATCATCGCAGCCGGTCACTTGCCGGCACCGCAGATAATCGTCAAGCGACCACACTTCGCCGTTGGCCACGACCGGAATCGACACCGCTTCACGGATGCGTGCGATCCATTCCCAATGTGCTGGCGGGCGATAGAACTCGTCGCGCGTGCGCGCATGCACCACCAGCGATGAAGCACCGCCCGCGACAATCGCGTGCGCACAGTCAAGCGCTGTCGCCGTGTCGCTGACCCCCAGCCGCATTTTGGCTGACACCGGAATCGCCGCCGGGACGGCCCGCCGTACCGCACTGACGATGCGACCGACCAAAGCCGGATCTTCGAGCAACACCGCTCCGGCGCCACTGCGATTGACGGTCGGTGCCGGGCAACCGAAATTGAGATCGATACCCGGCGGCGAAAG
>CAYUYI010000572.1:0-1562 GCA_964448995.1 uncultured Propionivibrio sp.
GATCGTTGGCCGCGTAGCCGGCACTGACAGCACCGTAACTCGCGCCGATCGCCGCACCAAGCCGGTCGGCCAGCGGGGTGAGGACTTTTTCGAAGCGCTCGGCACTCCCCAGCCCGCGCCCGCCAGCAACGACGATCCGTGCCGCACCGAGTTCCGGCCTCCCGTTCGGTCCCGCATCGGCCATTTCGCGCCCGAGGATTTCAGACAATCCCAGATCCGGCGTGGCCGCAATCGTCTCGATGACCGCATCGCCACCCTCGGAAACCGGTTCGAATGCCGAGGCACGGATCGTCAGCATCTTGAGCGACTCACGGCACTGGATCGTCGCTAGTGCGTTGCCCGCATAAATCGCACGGCGGAAGGTATCGGCCGTCACCACGGCACACACGTCGGAAATGGCTGCAACATCGAGCAAAGCAGCAACGCGCGGCATCAGATTTTTGCCAAAGGCCGATGCCGGCGCCAAAAGGTGGGAATACGCCACGGCGTTTGCAGTGACCAGCGGCGCAAGATTCTCCGCCGTCTGCGCCGCATACTGTCCGGCGTCGGCCAACAGGACACGAGCCACCCCGTGCAAGGCTGCGGCCTCGCTGGCCACGGGAGAACACTCGTGCCCCGCCACCAATACGTCAACGTCACCCCCGATCCGCGCCGCGGCCGAGATGGCGTGGCGGGTGACTGCCCCCAGATGCCGGTGATCGTGCTCGGCAATGACAAGAATGCGCATGCCTCGCCTCCTCAAATCACCTTGGCTTCATTTCGAAGCCGGGTCACGAGTTCATCCACGTCGGCCACGCGGACACTGGCAGCACGCCCAGAAGGTTCCGCCACCCGCACGATCTCAAGCCGGGAAGTAACGGTCACACCAAGATCTTCGGGCATCAACACCGCCAGCGGTTTTTTCCTTGCCTTCATGAGGTTCGGCAGCGTCACGTAACGCGGTTCGTTGAGCCCCAGTTCCGTCGTGATGACCGCCGGCAGGCCCATCTGCACGATTTCGCGACCACCATCGATTTCCCGCGTCACGCGTAGCTTGCCGTCGGAAAACGTGACCTGCGACGCATACGTCGCTTGCGGCCATCCGACCAGCGCAGCGAGCATTTGACCTACCTGACAGGCATCATCATCGACAGCCTGCTTGCCGCAAATCACCAAATCTGGCCGCTCGCGCGAGCATACCGCCTCGAGCAACCGGGCCACGACCAGCGGCCAGAGGTCCGCCGCCGTCTCGACCAGAATGCCACGATCGGCGCCCATGGCCAGCGCCGTCCGCAAGGTTTCCTGGCAGGCGTTCACACCGCAGGACACAGCCACCACCTCCGTTGCCACGCCTGCCTCGCGAAACCTGACCGCAGCCTCGACGGCGATTTCGTCAAACGGATTCATGCACATCCTGACGCTGGCCGTATCCATGCCGGAACCATCCGGACGGACTTGGAGCGCCACGCACGGATCGACAACCCGTTTGACGGGAACCAGAATTTTCAATCAATTACCCCTTGCCTGCGACAAACCAGCGGCAAGTGTAGTGTTTTGAACGCGTTGAGCCAACTATCCTTTTC
>CAYUYI010000573.1:0-1556 GCA_964448995.1 uncultured Propionivibrio sp.
TGACGTTGCGTTGGTGGGCCAGTTGGCCGAGCTCGTCACCCGGCTGCGGCAGGCCCTGCTCAACTATGCCGCCAACGCCGTAAAATTCACGGATCAGGGGCACGTCATCCTGCGCACCCGACTGCTTGAGGATGACGGGACGCATCTGCTGATCCGCTTCGAGGTCGAGGACACTGGCATCGGCATCGCGGCAGACAAGATACCCGATCTTTTCCGCGCCTTCGAACAGGCCGATTCATCCACCACACGCAAATATGGCGGCAGCGGACTCGGACTGGCGATTACCCGCCGGCTGGCGCTGCTCATGGGTGGAGAAGCCGGTGTCCAGAGCGAGCGTCATCGCGGCAGCACCTTCTGGTTTACGGTTCGCCTGGCACATGGTCAGGGCATCATGCCCAATATTGTCGAGGAACAAGCCATCGGCAATCTTGAACACGAACTGCGAACGTATTATGCCGGTTCGCGCGTATTGATCGCCGACGATGTCGACGTTAACCTCGAAATCGCCCAGCTGCTGCTGCACAGCGTGGGCCTCCAGGTCGATTCGGCGCGCAACGGCCGCGAAGCCATCGACAAGGCGCGTACGGCCCACTACGACCTGATCCTGATGGACGTCCAGATGCCGGAAATCAACGGACTGGATGCCACGCGATCCATCCGCAAGCTGCCCGGACGCAAGGACATTCCCATCCTGGCGATGACCGCCAATGCTTTCGACGAAGATCGTCGGACCTGTCTCGATGCAGGGATGAACGATTTCATCACCAAACCGGTCAATCCCGACAAGCTCTATGGCATTCTCGTCCGCTGGCTGCCGCGGACATCCGAACGCACAACGGAAGCATCCGATGAAACATCATTGCTCAACGAAACGCCATCGCTGCGCTCCTTCATCGAGCAACTCGCCAGCGTCGAAGAGCTCGATTACCGCGAGGGACTTTCACGCGTCCGCGGGAATGAGGAGAAATACGCGCAGGTCATCGAACTTTTCCTGCGACGTCATGAATTCGACCCCGAGCGGCTGAGCGAAGCGCTCAACGCCAATGACATGACGAATCTCGAGCAGGTCGCGCATGCGCTGAAGGGTTCCGCCGCACTGATCGGTGCGGCCCAGGTCGCCGAAACTGCCACCCGACTCATCGTCGGTATTCGCCAGTCGGCACCGCTGACAGATATCGAGACGTACAACAAGGCCCTGTTACCGCAAGTGATCAGCCTCGTCGAAGGACTCCGGCAGGCGTGTCAGCATCGTGTCCAGACCATCGACGACACCCCTGCCGATCTTGAGCGTTGCCGGGAGTTGCTTTCGCGCATCGAAGTCTTGCTGGAATCTGGCGACATCGCGGCGGGAACGCTGGCTCAGAAGGAGAAGCACTTCCTGCATCAGGCCCTCGGCAACGCCGGCGAGGCGATGCTGTCGGCCATCGAGACTTTTGATTTCGAACTGGCGCTCGCCGAACTGCAGAACGCCCGGGCGCATCTGGCAACGCGCCCTTCGGCTAACGTATTTGCAGCGCCTGCGGGAGCAATGTAATCGATGTAATTACTGCGCGTGG
>CAYUYI010000574.1:0-1534 GCA_964448995.1 uncultured Propionivibrio sp.
TGGCTTTCCAGCGCAGACGCGGGATACATCACCGGGACGACGCAGAACATTAACGGCGGGGCTTATATCGCATAACGCCGCTCAAGGGCTCGAACAGCGCGGTCGTCGGCCGGGAAAGAGCGAACAGCAGGTATTTCCCGGAAGCAGCGGCGACCGTCGCGATCGAACGGCTTCAGGCAAATCTTCACAGGTCTGCCGCCCGCGCGCGCAGGCCGAACCAAGTTGGTGTTGCCCGCACGCATCGACTTGGCACAAGAGTTCAACGTTGAGCTCGGCTACATTGGAAACCCGACAAACCCATTCCACGTATCCGCCTCCCACCTGTAAATCCCATCAGGCGTCGTACAGCCCGTGATCCCGCGTCTTGACCGCCGCCTTGACCGTGCGGCGGCCAAGACGGCGCACGGAGCTGCGCACCATCAGTTTCCCACCCAGTAACAAATTGCTGCACGGTGCGTCGGGATGCGACAGACGATGCTGCAAAAGTCGTAGCGCCTCCGGCCCCAACTCGTCGCGCGGCACATGCACCGCCGTCAGCGGCACGTCATGAATTTCGGCCAGATTGAAACCGTCCATGCTCATGATCGAAACATCGCCGGGAACGGCGATTCCCAGCGCATCGAGCGCCTCCTTGGCGCCTACCGCCATGAAGTCGCCGCCTGCCAAGATCGCTGTCGGGCGCTGATCGGGAGTCCGTGCCGAGAAGAACTCGGCGATCGCCTCGCGCGACTCCTGCGCACCGAACCCGGAGGTCACGATGAGATGCTTGCCACTGACAAATGGCATGTTGTGATCGGACAACGCCTCCCGAACCCCGTCAAGACGACGCTCCATCGTGCTCCGCCGCAGGCACATCAGCGACAGGATCTGGCGATGTCCCATCTCAATCAAATAGTTTGCGGAAAACTCACCAATCATGAAGTGGTCGGGCAACACGGCGTCGAGCCGCATGCTGCGGTCGCGGCAATTGACCAGCACACAGGGCTTGCCGATGTCGGCAGCGACCTCGTGAATGCGCGGATCGTCGATGCCGACGATGATCGCCGCTTCGCAGGCCGGATCACCCATCCGCCGCAGAAACAGCGGGACGTCACTGTCGGTTTCTTCGATGGCACAAAAACTGATGCGCACAGCACGTTCTGCCGTCGCGTCGCGAATCCCCTGCACCACCTTGTAGTAGAAGATGTCGGTACGCACATCAAAAGCGCGGGACGGTGCGAACACAACCAGATGATTGAACAGCAGGCGTTCGGTGTTGATGCCGGCCAACACGCCCTGCGATTTCGCGCAATCCAGCACAGCCTGCTTGACCTTGGCGCTCGTATTCGATTTGCCGGCCAGAACACGAGAAACCGTGCTGAGCGAGAGTCCCGTCAGTGAAGCGATTTCGCGAATTTTTAACTTGGCAGCCACCATGCCTCCAGAACAATTATGCAATTTTTTTCAATATGAGTTTTCTATTTTTTTTCAACATACTATAGAAGAGATAAGACTTAATTTGAGTTTTATTGCAATTATTTTCACAAATGCTCAT
>CAYUYI010000575.1:0-1520 GCA_964448995.1 uncultured Propionivibrio sp.
AGCGCCTCGTCTACCGCCAGCGTGAAAGGCGGCGAAAAAGCTGACGCCGCCGGTGCTCCGCCGGCCAAAGCAGATGGATCGTCCGGCAAGAGCGTCGATGAAAAAGTGACGGCCCAGGGCGATGCGGCCAAGCTGGCCGGCAAGAAATCGGCCGACAAGGCCGCCGCCACCTCGCCCACCTCGGCCGGTCTAGCTGCAGCCGCAGCGTCGAGCGACCCTGATACCAAAAAGGCCGCCCAGGCCGCGACGACCAATTCGCCGACTGCCGCCGGGGCTGCCGTCGCCGCAGCGTCGAACGATTCCAAGAGCAAGGTCGACCAAACCAAGGAAGCGCCGAAAACCGAAGACAACACGCAATCCGGCGGCGTCGCCGTCGCGGCGGCGGTGGGCGTGAACGTCGGGATCGCGACGACGACCGCGAAGGTCGGCAAGGGACGGACGATTGCGAGTACCGGCGGTGCACTCAAGGTAACGAGCGCCAACGAAACCGACACCAGCGCGGTGGCGGACGGTAGCCAGGTCGATCCGGGCAACACCAGCGTCGGCGTCGGTGCCGCGGTGGCATTGAACGCCGGCATTTCGACCAATGTGGCGGTGGTGGGCGATGACGCGGTGGTCAATACCCGCGGGCTGACGGTGAGTGCGGTCAACGTGACTGGCCAGAAGAGCGATTCCGTGGCCAAGGCTACCAGCGGTGCCGGTGCCGGCGACGTCGGCGTGGCTGGCGCACTGGCGGCGAACGTGGCGGTCAACACCACGGTGGCGGCCCTCGAAGGCGATACGGACAGCGATGGCATGGGCGCGTCGGTCAATGCCGGTGTTGCGGCCAACACGGGCGACATCCTGATCGAGGCCGGAAACATGACCACGGCGACGGTGGAGTCCGGCGCCAAAGTCACCGGCACGGGCGGTACGGCCAAGGTGGGCGTTGGTGCGTCGATCGGTGTAAACGTCGGCGTCAATACCACGGTGGCGGAAGTCGCCGATAAGGCGGCGCTGACGGGTGGCAAGGATCTCGGACTTAATGCCACTGCTGATCATGCGTTGACCACCGGTGTGACCGGTGGCGCTGCCGGCGCCCGCGTGGCGGTGACCCCGCTGGTAGCGGCGACGGTGGCGGTGAATACCACCACGGCGCGACTCGGCGAGTCGTCTACGGCGCTTGGCATCGCCGGCAAGTACAGCAGCACGGCGGATCACCAGGGCAGCGCGACGACGACGGCGACTGGCCAGACCGAGGGCAGCAGCGTCGCCGTCGGGGCCTCGATCGGCCTGACGGTGGCGACCGATACGGTGGTCGCCGAGATCGACCGCAATGTCACGGCGACGAGTGGTGTCGAAGTGAACGCCAAGTCGGCAGCGAAGAGCAGCACGAGCGCCACGGCGAGCGTGAAGGGCGGCGAGAAGGCCAAGGATGACGGCACGGCCCCAGCATCGGGCGGCGGTTCGGGCAGCGGCGACAGCGTCGACAAGAAGGTGGCGGACCAGCAGAGCAAGGCCACCGCAGCGGGCAAGAAGAC